>JAGHDT010000204.1 GCA_021159805.1 Anaerolineae bacterium | reverse complement strand
CCTCTCCGGCGGCATCGTCCAGGGTGCTGCCAAGCCGCTGGTACTGTCCGTGGCCATGAACCAAGACCAGGTCGGTGTGCCCACCCGAAACAATCAAGGCGATCAGCGGAAATCGCAGCTTCCCCGCACCACTCCCTTCAGCACCTGTGTCAAGCCAATGCGCATACAGGTGTCCTTCGAGGTGGTTGATAGGAACCAGAGGCAAGCCCGTCGCGAGTGCGGCGCCTTTTGCATAGTTCAAACCGACCAAGAGCGAACCCGGCAGACCGGGGCCATACGTGACAGCAACGGCGTCCAGATCATCCCAGCCAATATGTGCGGCAACCAAAGCCTGCTCTACAACAAGAGCGATGGATTCGACGTGCATCCGCGAAGCCAACTCAGGATAAACGCCACCGTACTGAGCATGAAACTCAGCCTGTGAGGCAATGATGTTGGAGAGTATAGTGTGTCCGCCATCCACAACAGCCGCTGCTGTTTCATCGCAGGATGTCTCGATGCCCAGAATGCGAATCGCCATTAGGATGCTCCTTCTAGAGCAGGCCTGCCCCCATAGGGACAACCAGATCATAGGGCATATCGGTCAGATTGTGAACCGTGCTGTCCTCAGCTATCCACAAAACGTCCTCGACACGACACCCCATGCCCTCATCGGGATAGTAGAGCCCGGGCTCGATCGCGAACAGGTGGCCCGGCAAGAGACGTGTTCCATTGCTCGGATCATCCTGGAATCGAGGAACTTCATGGACGTCCAAGCCGACACCGTGGGCGATCCCGTGCACATAGCCCCGCTGTGTTGCGGGGTCCTCAGCCACCGTAGGATGTCCACGGTCGCTGAGGAAATCGCAGGTCATGCGTTGGTAATAGCGCGCCATCTCGCCAGCGCGCACGTCAGCCTCAAGCGCAATCAGACAATCAACAACATCCCGGTGCAAGCGAGCCACCGGCTCAGGAGCGTAACCCAGGCAGAACGTCCGCGTGAGATCGAAGAAATAGCCGCCGCCAACTTCCCGTGGGAAAATGTCAAAGACGATCGACTCACCCAGGCGGATCGGTGCATTTAGCTGTCCCCGACTGTGAGGAATACCGGCGTCCCGCCCAGTCGAGAAGATGAATCCTTCTGGATCTTCGAGCCCCTCATAGGCCACCAGCCGAGCAATTCGGGCGTGAACATCCCCGACCGTCAAGTGATCGCCACCGGCCTTGCGCAGGATTTCGTTGTCCCCCACTTCGTGAGACTGAAGAAACGCCACAGTCTGCTTCACCACCGCGACCGTGTGCTGTCCCACTTCGCGGATGCGCGCGACCTCATCAGCATCCTTTGTCGCGCGAGCCACGCGGATCAAGTCCGCCTCGATTTCACCAACGATCTCAATGTCAGGCGTGGCGGCATCCAGTGCCGTCAAGAAGGCGTAAGCATACCCCTGGTCCAGGTAGCCATAGCATCCCAGGCGCCCGGAAACCCCGAGATCCTCGAAGATCCTCCGATAGTAGGCAACCGACGCAGCAAGTGGATCTCCATTATGTTGCTGGAGCAATCCGCCATACCGGTAACGCGTCGTCAGGACAACCGTGTAACCTGACTTGGCGGCAGAAGCTCGGTCCATAGGCCCGGCAATCACCGTGGGCGCTTCTCCCCGCTTCTTGATAACCACAGCTTGGGTGAGGTGCACACCATTCAGCATATAGAACAAGGGTGGATTGCCGAGAACCTTTCCCCTGACCAGAATCACATCCAGGTTCCGGTCAGCCATCAGTTGATCAATGTCACGTCTCATCCAACCTCACCTCACAGATAGGGTATAATGGTTGATCTGGGGCCATTGTGCCACAAGGGGACGAAAATGCCAAACGGCAGGGCGGTGGTTGCATCAACGCGCGACGCCACACACATCCGGCAAAGCCCACTGGATTCGGGCTGACAGAAAGCTCACGGCCTGTTTCGCTTCTGGGGGTAAGCGGGTGTCCGGCAGACTGGCGGCACGTCTTCGTGGGGCAGCCATCCCCATTCTGAAACACGCCCGAGATCCCAGGTTAGATTGCGGTCGTTGGGCGTTCTGGGTATACTTAAGTTGCTAATCTTGCACGAGCGCTCTAAGGAGCGCCGAGCTCTGGAGTATCTATGGTAAGACCACTCGTAGCTATCGTTGGACGCCCAAATGTGGGCAAATCAACGCTGTTTAATCGCATCGTCGGCGAGCGCCGGGCGGTGGTGAGCGATATCCCGGGCACCACTCGCGACCGAATTGTGGCTGAAACCGAATGGAATGGCCGCTCTTTCCTGATTGTGGATACAGGCGGCATCGAGATCCTCCCGGCCACTGTGGAAGCGGGGCGCCGTGCACTTGAGAGAGAACCGCTGCTGGTAGATTCTGAAGCATTCATCCCCTTGATCCGAGCGCAGGCCCAGGTCGCTATTCAAGAAGCCGATCTGATCATATTCCTGACCGACGCCAGCACAGGGCTAACCGGCGCGGATCGTGAGGTAGCCGACCTGCTGCGAAAGTCCAAGAAACCCGTGATGGTCGCCGCCAACAAAGCGGAGAATGAGGCCCGCGAGTTGACCGCTTATGAATTTTACGAACTGGGCATGGGAGAAGTGCGCACCCTCTCTGCCATCCACGGGATGGGGGTCGGCGACCTGCTTGACGACATCGTGGTTGGACTCCCGGGTGTTGAGGAGCCTGAGAGACCCAAGGATGAAGCTGTCCGCGTAGCTTTGATTGGTCGCCCCAACGTGGGTAAGTCTTCACTGCTGAACCGCCTTCTGGGCGAAGAACGCGCCATCGTTAGCCCGGTAGCGGGTACCACACGTGACGCGGTGGACACAGAGATGATGTGGGAAGGGCAAAAGATTGTCCTGGTGGACACAGCGGGCATCCGGCGTCGCGGCAAGATCGATGTGGGCGTGGAGAAATATAGTGTGCTGCGGACAGCCCGAGCCCTGAAGCGCGCTGACCTAGCTCTGCTGCTGATCGATGCAACGATAGGTATAACTGCACAGGATGCCCACATTGCCGGCATGACGGTCGCCGAAGGTGTAAGCATCGTCGTCCTCGTCAACAAGTGGGATGCTGTCAAGCCGGAACTGCGCCTGCTCCGCCAAGACATCGAAGACCACGTCCGTGAGCAGCTGCAGTTCCTCAACTTTATTCCAGTGCTCTTCATGTCAGCGCTCACCGGGATGAACGTTAATCGCATTCTTCCGACCTCACTTGAGATTGTCAAAGCTAGGTATCAACGCATTCCCGCCATCCAGCTCAATGATGTGGTGCAGCAAGCACTTCTGGACCACGCACCACCCAGCAGTGGCGGACGCCGGCTGGTAATCTACTTCAGCGCACAGACCAGGGTCGCACCGCCGCACTTCACCTTCTACGTCAACAACCCGGATCTCGTGCACTTCTCATACGAACGGTACCTGAAGAACTGCATCCGCAGCATCTTCCCCTTCCCTGGCACTCCCATCAATGTGACATTCAAAGGACGCCGGACGAGCAGAGGTAACCAGTAGCATCAGCGTTGGACTCGTGACGACAGCCATCGTGGGGATGGGTTGGCGAGGCAATCCCTCGCCAACCCTCATATGACCAACACTCACAAGGAACGAACGGTGCGCCCTGAACTTCAGATAAGGATCCTCAAGTTGGGGAATCACTACGTTGCCGTCACCACGGACGGCGACGGGCAAGAGATTCTGCGGAACGAGTTTCAGCACGGGACGATGTACCTCGCCTATCTTGGGCCTCTCTGGCTGATTGATCAGGATAGCCTGGTCCCGGAGGAAAAGCATCGTCTGAGTGGCATTCTGAAGGGTAAATCCAGCCTGGCCCAGGCAGCCGGTCAAGGCCGGCGACTCTTCCGAAATCTCTTCGGCGATGGGTCTGTCCTGAGGAGCTACATAGCCCAGCACCCGGATGAGACAAGCTACCAACTGACCCTTGTCTTCGCCCCTGAGGCAGCTCAGTTGGCACGGCAGCCCTGGGAGTATCTCTTCGATGGAAAGCACTTCCTATGCCTGACCGGCGAGCTGTTACTCAGCCGCCGGCCATCCACTGCAACGTCCCTGGACACCGCGCCCACTACCGATACGCCGCTGCGTATCCTGGCCGTTGTGGCGGCGCCAACCGATCAAGTGGCGATTGATGCACCGGCGGAGTTGGAGACGCTCCAGACATCCCTCGAACAGTGGCTTGCACGCGGCATAGTAGAGCTGGACATCCTGCCGGAGCCCACGTCCGGCGCGCTCCTCGAGAGAACCGGCGACAAACCTTACCACATTATCCATTACGTGGGACATGCCACATACCACCTATCGCAGCATCAGGGGTTCCTCTGCTTTGAGGACAAGCTCGGCCATGCGGAGCTTCTGAGCGGTACGCAGTTAGCCCGATTCCTCAGAGGGACCCCCCCCGGACTCCTTACCATGGCCGCCTGCCAGAGATTCCAGGTCGGCGCTCTTGACGCATTCCAGAGCGTTGCCGCTGAGCTTATGGACTACAAGATCCCCGGCGTGCTGATTGTACCGGTGAGCCTTTCCGCATCCACAGCTGCGGTCCTCTACAAGACACTCTACGGCAGCATCGCTCAAGGCAGGAGTGTCCAGGAGAGCTTGCACAGGACACGCGTGGCAATGCAGCAGGCCGACCGAGAGACAGAAAGCAGAAAGCAGCGCCTTGAGTGGGGAGCACCGGCACTGATTCAGAGAGCGGCGAATCTCACGCTCGTTCAGCCGCCGTCCCAAGGATCCACACAGAACGAGACTTCCGAGACCCACGGGACGATCGACCAACTACCCACAACATCTTTGGTAGGACGTACCCGTGAGATCCAGGCTGTCCGGAAGGCACTCCGCGAAGGGGCCGCCATCTTCTACATCCTGGGCGACGAGGGCGTCGGCAAACACGTCTTCACGTCGTATACCATAGAGCATCTTGCCGTGAGGCCTGGCGCAGTCCTGACCATCCGTTGTCGACAAGAACTCGATCCCCTCACTGCCCTTGCCAAGATCGCTGAGTTCTGGAGAACGAGGCTACGCGAGGCTGACCCACAGGCAGCGGACCTGCTGCTTGATGCGCGTCAGGCCCCCTTCGAACGTGCACAGAAGGCCCAGAAACTCCTGGCACGGAAACGCTACCTGCTCGTATTTGAGAACCTCGATACTTGGTTTGATCCACGTTCGGAGGGCCCGGCCCAGCTGCAGAACGAAACGCTGCGCCAGGCATTGTTGGGACTGCTCAGCGAGCCCAGCAAGGCGCTCTTTTTCTTCACGGCCGAACGTCGCTGGGAAGACCTGGCCGACATAGCCGTTGAGCGCCGCAGAGAGATACGGCTCCCGCTGCTATCGCTGCAGCACGCCACACAGGTGATCAACCAGCTGCCGACCCTGCGACAGATGGCCAGTTCGTCAGCAGAGAAGCGAGCCGTCTATGCACAACTTGGCGGTCATCCACAGGCACTCCAGATTCTGGATCGATGGCTGATCTTGGGCAATAACCTGCAATCGCTCTGGGAACTCAGGCCGACCGACCCTGGATCACCGGAAGCCTGGGTTGACATCTTGGTTGCGGACATCTTGACTCAGATGGATCCTGGTGAGTATGGCGTCCTTCAGGCTTTGTCCATTCTCACGCAACCATTCACTCAGCAGACCATCTCCAGTCTCACCCTCGTCACAGCCCGGCATGCCCTCCCACTGATTGAGAACTGGCTCGATTTTGGCCTGGCTGAACCAGTAGCCCCGGACAACGTCCCGCAGCAGTTCAGAATAACGGACCCGGTTCGCCGAGTCGTCTTGGACGGGCTGAGTGACGATGAGCTCAAAGCGCTCCATCTGCAAGCTGCCAGGTGCTACGCGGCGCCATACCAGGATGCAGCGCGACGCCAAGTACTCGCGCGCAACATTACGACTTGGGCAGAGGACCGCATTGGCTGGCTGGCGCGAGATGCCGGCGGCATTCTGGGCATATGGCTGCGACAAGAGCAGACAACTGCGGGAAGGGCCCGGTTGGTAGCTTCAGCATACGCGTGGCAGTATCACCTGATGCAGGCCGGGAACATCGCAGCAGCATCACAGATCATCCAGACTATCGCACCGGTGCTTGATCGACAGGGCCAGCGCGACCTATCCAGAGAGTTGCTGCAACGGATGCTCAGCGCGAGCGATAGCGTCCCGAACACCGGCAATGAGGTCGAGTCATTTGTCAGACTGAAACTGGAAGAAGGTCCGCTCTCCACAGCCCTTGATGTCTATGAAGATGTCTACCACTCGTTGGATCCCGACGGGGCGGGGATCCAGCGTACCTACGTCCTACTGCGCACCGGCAACGTGCAGCAGCGACTGAGCGATCCCAAAGCCGCGATCGAAAGCTACAAAGAGGCGCTCCACATTGCACGCGAGGAGAGAGACCGGGAGGCAGAAGCAGAATGTCTCTACAAACTGGCTACCGCCTATCGGGAAGTCCTCAATCTCCGGCAGGGCCTTGTATGCAGCGAGGCAGCTAAAGAGCACTACGAAGTCCTTGCCTACCCCAGCAATCTGGCGATCATCGAACGCGAACAGGGACTCATTCTGGACCGGATGGATCGCCCTGAGAGCGCCTTGGAACGCTTTGCTGCCAGCCTCCAAGTATGCCGCCAACTGGGCGATCAACGGTGCATCGCGGACAATCTCACAGATATCGGGCGTCTCTTTGAGAAAATGGGCAAGACTGAGATGGCAATTCAGGTGATCGAGGAAGCTCTACACCACTACGGGTATCTGAGAAATCCCGAGCATGGGAAGGTTCTCTCACTTCTTGAGGAACTCTACGCACACAAGCAGCGGATTGACGAAGCTGTGGCACGACTCCGGGCTTCTAGGCACGGCACCTAGGGACGCGACCGATGCCTTGAGCCGCCCGCATCCGCACTATGGCTGGATCTCAATCAGACTGAATTGTGCACGATCTTCATCCAGTCGCACACCCGCCGCGTAGAGCGCCTGTCGCGTGCCGTGCCTGGCATCGTACATCCCCACATAGAGCCTATAGTCCCCGGCAGGCATAGCCGCCGGCACTCTCAAGACGTGGCGGTCGACAATAACCTCGCCCTCAGACCATGTGGTTGTGGGGGCAGCGCCGCCATCCGGCCAGGCATCGGACTGCGCCAGGATCCCGTTGTCAGGATCGACCAGATGGACAAAGACTGTGTAGTCAGCCGCCGCAGGCCCCAGAGCTCGCCAGTAGAGCGTGATATCCAGATCATCTCCCAGCCGGGGCTCAAGCGACGCCAGATCCGCGCCGACAAGCTCACCGAACCCCCCAACCGTGACCGCCAACGGAATGTCAGGCGTGCGCGGCAACACAAGTTCCCGCGAGCGCTGCTGCACAGAGACCTCGCCCACGATGACGGCATCAGCCTGCGGTCCATCGCCATACGAGGGCCACACGGACAGCGTGCATTTCCCCTCAGGTAGGTCAGGGGAGAGCAACGGCGCATACCTCACCTCATACCGGTGCCCAACTGGCCACGCCTCGGGGGTGGACGGGGCCCACTGGAGAAGACCCAGTTGGGATCGCCGCACCCCAGTGCGGCTCTCTTGCGCTGCACCACAGACCAATTCCCACGCAAGTGCATCTGCTGACGATCCCTCACGACGCTCCAGGCCCAGCGAGAACGGCATCGCCCGCCCGGCCATCAACTGCATCTCCGGCGGTCCCACACCGATGACGTGTAACCCGGGCCACTCAGCATTTCGAGCGATCAGCCGGTCAAGCTGCGGCGCGGGATATGGCGGTGCTTCTACGACCACATCACCCAACACCAACTGGGTGCCGCCAAAGGAACCGTCGCTGCGCGTGAGCCCCAGCCAACCGTCCGAGCCAGACAACGACATCACCAGAGTGTAGGTGCCGGGCGGAAGGTCCAGCGGAATGGCGATGTAGGCCTCGCCGTCAGTGACTGCACCGGTCAGCCAGTTGGGTGCAGGCCAGCCCCAGCCATTGACGACCCGCTGCCCACCCTCGGCCCAGATGATCTCCCGCGCCCCGTCACCGGTCTGCAGGGTTAGATATACCTCCAATTCCCCAAGCATCGTGTGGGGCAGCCACCGCATATGCACAGTCAGAGGATCCGGGGCCTGCACCGGATCCTCTGACTGTGCATATG
>JAGHDT010000610.1 GCA_021159805.1 Anaerolineae bacterium | reverse complement strand
TGCTTGCGTGGTGTCCGATCGCGGACATGGCGTCTACTACTTCGACAATAGCTTCCGCTCCCGGGCCTAAAGGCTTGGCTGCAGGCTTTAGGGCCTTCTTTGCGTCACATTTTCATGCTTGCGTGGTGTCCGCTGGCGGACATGGTGTCTACTTCGAAAATAGCTACTACTTCGAAAACAGACCCCGCAGAGCCCTCACCCTAACCCTCTCCCATACTTCGCGGACGGAGGTGGGAGAGGGAACCGGAGGCGCGGCCCCGAAAACCACCCTCTGCCGGCCCAAAGCCCTTCGTCTAACCTCGATCGCGGCTTTGGGCCGTTCTTCGCGTCATATTTTCCCGCTTGCGTGGTGTGCTGATGCACATGACGTCTCCTTCGTGGACGGTTTGCCCACGCCACAGCCAGCATGGATGAGTGACGGTGAGGTGCAGCACCAGCACTGGACCCACGCGCGTCTCGATCCGCAGATGCGCTCGGTGCTTGCTGAATGGCCGTATGTCCTGGGGCACGATTTCGAAGGTGTGAGGACAGCGTTCGTGCATTATGGACTCAAGCCGTCTGCACAAGGCTGTCAGCCGGTCATCAGGAATGCAACGGCAGCAGATTTGGATAATGTGTTTGCGATGCGCAATGCAGCCTTGATTTTCTATGGCCATGATCATCGCGCGTCAGATCTGAAGGGACGCGCGAGATACGTGAACCCTGGGTCGTTAGGGTGCTGCAGCCAGGCTATCGCGAGGTATTGCGTGGTGGAGTTTCATCGGGGGCAGTATAAGGTCGAGCACCGTGGCGTGCCCTATGATGACGCGGAGCTGCTCAAGACATTTGAGCGGCGCGGTGTCCCGGAGCCGGAGTTCATCTACCGCACATTCCTTGGTGGGCGCCTTCAACCTGAACAGAACAGGCACGCCTGACAACGCCTTGGACCCGGCCCTGCTTCCGAGATGCCCGGTGAGGTGCTGTCCACCTTGGCAGTGCTTCGGCGCTCAGATTGCTGGGGTGACTAACAACTCGCCGGAGCCGATCCATCTCCGGCCAAGTGGATGTGTCGGAGCTGCACATCGCCGCACCCGACGAGACCATAGCATGAACGCTCCTGGGACCGCCGCACCCCAGTGCGGCATCTCCGCCTCCAGCAACCAACAGCACACCCAGGAGTTCCAGACCATCAACGATCCCGCGACCGCCGCACCCCAGTGCGGCCTCCCCGCCCACAGCAGCGAAGAAGAATGCCGCTCTGGGGAGCGGCGCACCCAGGCGCGCACCCAACAAGGCCCTCAGCAGCACGCCGGCGTGCGTTCTGTTTCTGGGACAGAAGTCAGATGGGAATTTGCGCAACTCAAGCCCGGGCTGCAGTCTTGGCCAGTAGTGCCCACGATACCTATGAAGAAGTAGGGCCGCCCCCTCACTGCTCTCAGTCCTCCCCCGCCAACTCATCCAACCACTCGGCGAGGACCACTTCGTAAGCCGCGATGGTCGCCGACTGCGTGGCTTCGAACAGAGGCCCGTTGCCGATCCCTTCGTTGCCCATCCGCACGTAGGCATCTTTGAGGAACCCACGGACATCGTCTACCATGAAGCCGGGATCGCTTTTCCGCTGCTCCTGCAAGTGCGCGTAGAGCGCTGCGTAGACCTCCTCATACTTCACCGCCAGGAAATCGTCACAGCTTACGGTGGCGACGGCCTCCTCTGCGCACTCAACCTCACGCCCCATCCGTCTTGCCTCCCGCCTTCTCCGCCACCCCGCTCATAAAGCGTGCCGTGTCAATCACAAACCGTTGGTGATCAGCTTCACCGACGCGCTCTACCTCATCCCACGCCTCGACGTGAAAGCTCAAGCGCCGGCCCTCGACCTCAACCAGCTCAGAGCGCACGCGCACTTCCATCCCCACAGGGGTTGCCGCCAGATGCTTCATATCCACGTGAATGCCGACCGCGCTCTCGCCTTGCGCCAGATGCGGCTCAATCGCTGCCTGCGACACAGCCTCCATCAGTGCAATCAAGTGCGGAGTGCTCAAGACAGGCAGCAATCCGCTACCATAGGTGGCTGCCGTATCTGCCTCGGCCACCCTATGTGTGATCTCCGCCACCAAACCAGGCTCTAATGTCACAGCAAGCTCCCACTCAGCGCTATCTCCAAAAGCAGTGCGCTACGACAGTACGGTTGTGGTCGGCAATCGATCCCACTACCCACCACAGGCAGGGTCACAACCGCCAAGGTTGCAGTTTATGACAGCATCGGCACAATGAAGCCAAAGAGACACCACAGGTCCAGAGCAACAGCTCCCAGCAGACCTCCCGCGCCCAAAATGGGCCGAAGACGGTCCGGGACAAACGCCAACACCGGCAGCCCAATGACAGTCACGCCCAACATCGCGATGAGCCACTTCGGGATACTTCCTGCAGCCAGGCCAAAGAGCCCGACACCGACCGTGACTATGGCCACGATCATGGCCGATATCACTGCCATCCGCGGCTCCAACAGACGTTGCCACCCCAGAGCCGCCCCCAAGGCCAGCAACGGTAACATCGGAAAGAGATAGCGCCCCTGGTGCTGGACGAACATAACGTTGTAGCCCAAGAACATCACAAGGGTGATCAGAGCGGCGGTCCCCAACAGAATCAGCGCATCTCGCTGGCGAGGCTCGAGTCCGCGCTGCAGCGCCTCCGCCAACCGCCAGAGGGCCCCGTAGACCGTCAAAACGGAGAATATCGCCAGCCCCTGGTAGATGCGCTGATCCACAACCACACCCATCCACCCGAACTGTCCCCAGAACGAACGGAAAACCGTCCACGCAGCACCACGCAGGAAGGAGACAAACCCCTGGTCGGCGATCCAATCCAACGTCAGCGGCTGGCCGATAACGACGGCGGCGTGTTGGCGGAGGCCCATCACATCGAGCCCGCCGTAGACGGTCAGGTTGCGGATCCACCACAGGCCTCCCAGGCCGAGCGCCGGCACAAACAGCGCCACCAGCTGCTGCAGAAGCCACGATCGCGGCATGCCGGCGCGGCGGTATCGCAGATAGGCGATCAGCAGCGTCAGAGGCAGCACGCCGTAGCCGGTGCTCTTGGTCAGCAGCACTGCCCCGGCAACAGTCCCCAGCACCCACGGCGAGACCTCCCCCCGCAGATAGCGCAGGGCCAACCAGAGCCACAGCCACAACAGCCCGAAGACCAGCACGTCGTTGTTGATGGCGGCGGTAATCGCGACAAATTGGGGAATAAAGGCCACCAACCCCCCACCGAACCACGCTAGCCACGGCTGGGCGGGCCAGAACTCAGTGATGATAGCCATCAACATCGCCACAGCGCCGCACCCCAACGCAACGGAAAAGAGACGCAGCGCGAGAACTGACCCCTTGGACGCCCAATAGACCGGCGCAGCAAGCAGGTAATACAAGGGCGGCTGATGATCCTCGTATTCGAGGGACGCGATGGAAAGCTCCGGGGGGAACCCTCTGGAGGTCAACTCACTCAGATAGGCCTGGTCGTAGTCACCAGGCTCCATCTTTGGGAAACCCACGCCTGTCGCCAGGGAGCGCACATAATTGTAATGCGCCGGCTCATCCGGCGCCTGCCAAACGGGCGTCGCCGAAGCATAGAGAGTGCCTACAACAAAATAGACGATGAGAATAACGACAGCCGGCCAACGTGCCTTCATAATGCCCCCTATTGCCTGACTCGCCCTAACGGTACTCGATCCGCACGTCCCGAACACGCTCAAGCAGCTTCTGCAGCAGGTACATTGTCGCGAATATCGGCAGATCCGCAAGTAAAACGCTAGCCCCCAGCAGCACCAGCCACCGCACCGCGATCGTCAGGAACTGGCCGACACCGATCAGCAGAAAGGAAGTGCCGCCAAGCACGACGATCACTGCGGCAACGGCCACCGCGGCGAATACCGTGAACGGCCAGGCATGAATATCCGAACGGCTCGGCAGCATCGTATTGCCGACCGCAAAGACCAGGTAAACCCACAGCCAGACATCCGGCGCCTGCAGCACCTGTGCCAGGTTCTGCAATCCGTCCCACCATGCCCCCGCCGACAGGGCCGCGAGTATCTCGGGCGTGCCGAAGACCAGATAGCCAATGGCGACAACCGCGATACTGCCGGCCATCAGTGGGGCACCGCCTATCAAACTGGCGCGGAAAAAGTCGGTCTCTTGAACGAGGACAAAACCGAGCTGGGTACGCTTGCTGGAGCGCTGGGGGAAGATCTTGATACGCCCGATCTTGACGCCGACAGCTCTGGCCATAGCTGCGTGGCTCAGTTCGTGGAGTGCTACGCCGGGCAGCAACACTGTGGCATAAAGCCACAGAGCGATATCGTCATCACCCGTCAGGAGGAGCATAACACCCTGAAGGTGTTGATGCAACCATCGATCTGCCCACAACAGCAGGCCTAACACGACCAACAACTGCACCAGCAAGACGATCATATCACTGCATCTCTCTAGCGTATGCCCAAAGTGCCCAGCAGCAAGTCGGATAGTACCACAGATTATCCCAAACAGAACCGATCACTTATCCCAAGTTTACCCAAGTATCCCAAGTATGAGATCGACATCGCCATCCTTATCCCAAGAATGGGGTTGCGATTTTGAGATTTTCATCTATCCTGTGTAGGATATGCCCGATGCGAAGATCAACCACGCCACGCAAGAATCCGGATACAAAGTCCATACGCCCGTCTTCGAAGGCCCGCTCGCCCTCCTCTTAAGACTCATCGAGAAGAAGGAACTCGATATCACAAAGGTGGCTCTGGCCCAGGTAACCGACGAGTTCTTGGAGCAACTTGACGGAATGCGCGCCAATATGCAGATCGGAATCGTGGCCGAATTCCTCTCTGTGGCAGCTAGACTTCTGTGGATCAAGTCCCGCGCACTGCTCCCGAAGCCGCCAGCTTCAGCCAACCTGGATGAGCGAGAAGAGGATATTGGCGATGAGTTGATCCGCCAATTACGCGCTTACCGGCAATTCAAAGAGGCTGCAGGATGGCTGCGACAGCGCGACCACGAAGGCCTGCGCGACTACATCCGCACCAACACTTCCCCCCGCCCCAAACGGATCTCGATGGATATCTCAGGGCTCCGCCTGGATATCCTGAAGCAGGTGGCAGAAGCAATGCTCTATCCCACAGAGATCCCACGGCCAGAGGGCGCGATCCAGCGCGTCAGAATCTCGATCATTGATCAGATCTCACTCATTCGCCGGCGTCTTGGGAGCTGGGCCCACGTCACCTTTCGCCGGCTGCTCAGCGGCACCCCATCGCGCCTCGAAGCAGTCGTCACACTGCAGGCCATCCTGGAGTTGATGAAACAACACAGCATCGGCGCCCAACAGGCGGAGATGTTCGGGGATATCACGATCCAGGCACTGGTGCCGCTGGATCAGATCAGGCCCCCGGGCCACGCGATAGAGGAATCCGCTGCGCCGGCTTTATAGCTCCCTCTCAGTAAGGCCGGGCATTGCTGTCGCCACCGAGATATGCTGACACTGCGAGGCCACATAGCCCCTCAGCCAGCGGCACTTCAACCGGCAGAACTGAACACCGGCAACACGAAGGTGAACGTGCTGCCTCCGCCCGGGGCACTGTCCACCCAGATGCGTCCCTTGTGCTTCTCAACAACTGACTTCACGATGGCCAAACCCAGCCCTGTGCCCTCCACGTCCTCGGTCTCGGGGCTCTGAATCCGGTAGAAGCGATCGAAAATTCTGGACTCTTCCTCAGAAGGAATGCCGATGCCGGAATCGCGCACCTGCACGACGACGTGGTCGTCATCCTGGTGCGCCACAACCTTGACCCATCCCGCCGGTCGATTGTACTTGATCGCATTGCTGATGAGGTTGTCCAGGACCTGGCGAAGTCGCCGCGTGTTGCCCCAAACCCACAGGGGTGACCGGGGCAGATCAGCGGTCAGGTCGATGCCGGCACTGAAGGCATAGGTCTGTGTCGCGTCCACAGTCATCTGGATCAGCTCATCCAGCCCTACCTTCTGCATCTCAAGATCGTAGCCAGCCTCAATCCGCCCGATGTCGAGCAAGTCTGAGATAAGCGCTGTGATATTGGACAAGCTAACAAGAGCCCGGTCCACAAAGCTCTGCTGCATCTCATTGAGAGGGCCGGCACGGTCCAGAAGCTCGACATACCCCCGGATGGTCGTCAGCGGCGTGCGCATGTCGTGAGAAACGGTCGATACAAACTCGGACTTCAGGCGGTCAAGTTCCTTCAGGTGGGTGATTTCCTGCATGACTGCGATGTGGCCGATGGCCTCAATCGTGCTCAACTGAGCATTATAGATCCGGCCGTCGCCGAGCGTGACCTCAGAATGGACCACACCGCCATCCTGTCCAGCCAGGTCAAAGAGCGAGCGGAGTTCCTCGTTGTCGACATACTCCTCCAGCGGACGCCCCCGAGCTTCGGCGTCGATCCCAAACAGGCGCGCCGCCGTGTCACTCCACAGCCACAGCCGGTTCCGCGCGTCCGTGACGATAATCGCTTCCGCCGCACGTTCCAGTATACCGCTAAGCCGAGAGCTCTCCGCCTCGCGCAGAGCAAAGAGACGGGCGTTTTGGAGTGCGATCGCGGCAAAGTCTGCAATCGTAGACACCGCAAACAGTTGGTTCTCGGAGAACGCCTCATCCTTCATCCGGTTGACGACGCCAAGGATGCCGATCGTGCCGGCGCCGGGG
>JAGHDT010000265.1 GCA_021159805.1 Anaerolineae bacterium | reverse complement strand
CGCTCGACGGCATGCACTGGCGCTGGGTGCGACGCACGCCATTGATCCCGCCGGCGAGGACGCCAAGGCGCGCGTATACGATATCATCCCCGCCGGTCCGGACCTGATCGTGGAAGCTGCCGGGCCTATCCAGGCTGTCAAGTTGATGGTAGATCTGCGGCGCCGCGGGACACGCTGGAACGTTTTCGGTATCACCACCCACGAGAAGTTCGAGCTCGACGGGGGCCTTACGCACTTCCTGGAAGGACGCATGGACGCTAGCTTTGGCACTACCCCACTGGCGATGGCCCGAGCCATCCGGCTGATGGAAGCAGGATTGATCGACACCGAACAGATCATCTCCCATCGCTTCCCGCTGGCCGATATCCATACCGCTCTAAAGGTAATGGACAGCCCGAACCGCAACAAGGTGATCATCAACCCATGACAGAGAGCGGATTCCTCGTCTGCCACAACCAAGTGTAGCACGTACACAGACCCACTCGACATGCGCCATCCACGTCTGGGTGGCTAGCTGCCACCTCGCATATCACTCAGAAGAGCCCGGCGCACCCATTTATGGTCCGGGGACCGAATCTTCGGTCGCCCACTCGCGCCGGTACAGCCGCTGGTAAATGGCATTGTCTCTGATGAGATCGGTGTGCGTACCCTCTCCCACGATACGGCCCCCGTCGACCACCACAATCCGGTCAGCCTGCCGGAGCGTTGAGAAGCGGTGGGCGATGATGATCGTTGTACGGTCGCGTCGGATCTCAGTCATCGCCTTCTGGATCAGAGATTCGGTGTAAGCATCCACATTGGCCGTCGCCTCATCCAGAATAAGAACCTTGGGATCGGCCAGCAAAGCGCGAGCAAAGGCGACCAGCTGCTTCTGTCCGCCGGAAAGCATCGCGCCCAGTTCACCCACCTGGCTGTCATATCCTCGTGGCAGCTTCTGAATGAAGACATGCGCCTGGGCGCGCTTGGCAGCGGCCACGACCTCGGTGTCACTGGCCTCCGGGTTCCCGTAACGGATATTCTCACGGATGGTGTCGGCGAAGAGGAAGACATCCTGCGACACGCTCGTCACCAGGCTGCGCAAATCGGCAGACGCTATTTGTCGCAGATCGACAGCATCAATCGTGACCACGCCGGCCTGCGGATCATAAAGCCGTGTCAGCAACTTGGCCAGAGTGCTCTTGCCTGCACCGGTTGGCCCAACCAGAGCGATCGTCTCTCCCACTGCCACATCGAGGTCGATGTCCTCAAGCACTAGTGTATGATCATAACCAAAAAAGACAGCGTGCAGCGCAAGGCTGCCCCGGAACCCACCTGCCGGTCGTTCGGGGCGCGCCGGTTCGACGATCTCGGATTCGTGCGCCAGGTAGTCCGCGATACGATCCAGTGACGCGGCAGCGGCCTGGAAAGTATTATAGACCAGGCTCAATTCGCGCAGCGGCCCAAAGAAACGGTAGACATAGCTGAGGAACGCCAGGAGAACGCCGACGGTGATGGCGCCATTGACCACCAACGTGCCTCCATAGCCCAGAACCAGGGCGACCCCCAACATATTCGTGATGGTCATCGTCGGGAAGACGGCGGCAAAGAGCAGGCCAGCACGCAGGTTGGCCTTCATGTTACGCAAACTGAGGTCCTGGAACTGCTCCACGGTGAAAGATTCCCGTGAAAGCGATTGTGCTACCCGCATCCCCGCGACGCCTTGCTCCACGCCGATGTTCACGTCCGACAGAGCTTGTTGGACCTCACGGTACGTGCGGCGCATCTGCTTTCCCAAGTAGCCCATGCTCACCATCACCACCGGGATCGAGGCCATCGCCACCAGAGTGAGCCTACCATTGAAGGTAGCCATAATGACGATGATGCCGATCAAAGAGATCAAATCACTGACCAGGGCCAGCGAACCACTGGAGGCGATCTCAGCGACGGCATTCACATCGTTGGTGAGACGCGACATGATCCCGCCCACGCGTTCGCGGTCGTGGAAGGCCACCGACTGCTGCAGCACGTGATCGAAGAGATCACGCCGCAGGTCATAGACAACGTGCTGTCCCACCCAGGACGAAAGGTAGCCTTGCCAATAAACAGCCACCCAATAGACCCCGTTGGCCGCAAGGTAAAGCAGCGCAACCAGTGTCAAACCGCGCAGATCTCCCTGAGCAATCATCGTGTCCACAGCAACCTTCATCATGTACGGCATGCTCAATGATGTTGCCGTCACCACCAACGTCGCCAGAGTTGCCAGCAGCAGCCGGCTCCGATAAACCCGCAGATACCGCCAGAGAATCGCCAGTGCCTCCCGATTCATATCCGAAAAGCGGAAAGGCGCCGTCTCCCCGCCGCCCTGCAGGCGTCCCATAAAACCGCCTCGAATCGTCACAACGCACCTCCTTCTGCAGACGCCGGGTCACCGGGCGCCCACCGCTCACCTTGAGCCTGCAACGCGACCAGTTGAGCATAGAAGCCCTCTTGAGCCAGCAGCGCGGTGTGCGCCGACTGCTCCGGTGACCCGCAAGCACGCTCCACGATGCGCCCATTGCGAAGCACCAAGATCTGATCAGCTTGTCGCACCGTCCACAGACGATGGGCAATGACGAACGTCGTACGCTCGGCGCGAACGCCTTCCAAAGCCTGCTGCATCTGGCGTTCTGTCTCGGCGTCAACACTGGAAGTTGGCTCATCGAGAATCAGAACACGCGGATCGGTGAGCAGAACACGCGCCAGTGCGATGCGCTGCTTCTGCCCGCCGGAGAGCCGCACACCGCGTTCCCCCACCGGGGTGCCATAGCCAAGAGGAAGAGAGACGATGAAATCGTGCATCTGCGCCACACCGGCAGCCCACTCAATCTGTTCCTGCGTTGCGTGAGGGTTGCCGTAGGCGATATTCTCACCGATGGATGCATCAAAGAGAAAGACCGTCTGCAGGGCAATGCCAATCGTATCGCGCAGACTCTTGACCGTTACCTGACGGATGTCGTGACCATCGATTGTGATCCGACCCTCCTGCGCTTCGTAGAAGCGCGGCAGCAAGTGCACCAGTGTGGATTTCCCCGCACCCGAGGGTCCGACCAGAGCCACCATCTCGCCGGGGCGGGCCTCCAGGCTGATCTCGTCCAGCGCCACAGCACCCTCGTCCTCCGCGCCATAGGCAAAGCTCACAT
>JAGHDT010000168.1 GCA_021159805.1 Anaerolineae bacterium | reverse complement strand
GCCCAAAGCCACGGTCGAGACTAGGCGAAGGGCTTTGGGCCGGCAGAGGATGCTTTTCGGGGCCGTGCATCTGGTTCCCTCTCCCATTCCGTCCGCGGAGTATGGGAGATGAAATCCCCGTTTCAGGGGAGGGTTAGGGTGAGGGCTCCGCGGCGTCTATTTTCGAAGTAGACACCATGTCCGCCAGCGGGCACCACGCAAGCGTGAAAATGTGACGCAAAGAAGGCCCTAAAGCCTGCCGCCAAGCCTTTAGGCCCGGGAGCGGAGGCTATTTTCGAAGTAGGAGATAGGGGATACGGCACGAGAATCGGTGGGAGCATCGTGGCGATACCTTGGTACCCTATCCTTTGGTACCCTATCCCCTGATAGTTGCCAGCCCGTGAAAGTACATCATTAAGGAGAAACATTATGTTCGCAGTATGCCCTGAGTGTGGCGCGGAAGTCGAGTTGGTCGAGGATACTATCGTCAACGAGATCGTTGTTTGCCCGGATTGCGGCATGGAACTGGAGGTCGTGGATCTCGATCCGCCGACCGTCGCCGAGGCCCCGGAAGAAGAGGAAGATTGGGGAGAGTAGCTTTCGCGCCGCCATTGATCTATGAGACTCGCCATATTGGAGGAGATTTGTGACACCCAAAGTAGGATTACTGCTCTCACGCATCCGCGTGGAGGAAAAACTGCTGATTCAAGCCCTGAACAGACGCGGCGTCAACTATGACACGATCGACGACCGGCGGGTGATCTTTGATATCCAGAACAACGGCTGGAACAGTTACGATGTCATTGTCGAGCGCTGCGTCAGCCACTCGCGGGCGCTCTATGCGCTCTTGCTCTTCCGCGACTGGGGGATTCCAACCGTCAACACCTATGAGGTCGCGGAGAACTGCGGCAACAAGCTGCTCACCACCAGCGCCTTGGTTCGCGCCCGCATACCAACACCGCTGACTAAGATCGCGTTCACGCCGCAGTCCGCTCTCGAAGCGATCGAAGAGATGGGCTATCCTGTGGTACTCAAACCCGGCGTGGGTTCATGGGGACGTCTGCTGTCCAAGATCAACGATCGCGAGGCTGCCGAGACCGTCCTGGAGCACAAGCAGGTCCTCGGCTCGTACCATCACTCCATCTACTACATCCAGGAATACATCCATAAACCGGGACGCGACATCCGAGTGTTCGTCGTCGGTGATGAGACCATCTGTGCCATCTACAGAGACTCGGAGCACTGGATCACCAATACGGCACGTGGCGGAAAAGCCAGCAACTGCCCGGTGACCCCGGAGTTGAACGAGCTGTGTCTCGCCAGTGCAAGAGCAGTCGGCGGCGGTGTGCTAGCTCTCGACGTCTTCGAGGACCCGGATCGCGGCTTGCTCGTGAACGAGATCAACTATACAATGGAGTTCCGCAACAGCATCGACACAACCGGGGTTGACATCCCCGCAAAAGTAGTTGACTATGTACTCGATGTGGCGAAAAACGGAGGGGAACGGCGGCGAGTTTCAGGTTGAACGTTCGCAAGTTTCGGCCTCGTAACACGCAGCGTTAGACCTATGTCTCACAATGAAAATGAACGTGCTGACGCACTGCTGACCGGTCTGGTTGAGCGCTACAGCCCCTCAACGCAGGAGCGGTCGGCGGTTGCGTTCCTGGTGCAGCAGATGACGGACCTGGGATTCCAGGCTCAGAGTGATGGCGCGGGCAACGCCGTGGGCAGTCTTGGGGACGGACGGACCACGATCCTTCTCCTTGGCCATATCGACACGGTGCCGGGATACATCAGTGTGCGGCGCGAGGGCAGCCTGCTCTACGGACGTGGTACGGTGGATGCAAAGGGTCCGCTGGCAACGTTTGTCGCAGCAGCAGCAGCCGGACCCCTTCCCGGGAAGCGGGTCGTCGTAGCAGGGGCCGTGGAGGAAGAGTCGGCAACGTCAAGAGGCGCACGGTACTTGCTGGATCGACTCACTCCCGACGCAGTGGTCATTGGCGAGCCCAGCCAGTGGGATCGCGTGACTGTGGGTTACAAAGGAAGGCTCCTTGTGGACTACACACTGCGTCGGGAAATCGGCCACACGGCTGGACCCAACGGCAGCGTCAGCGAAGCCGCCTTCGGCTTCTGGGCCGGCGTCCAAGCGTATGTCACCACACACAATGAAGGACAACAGCGTATGTTCAGCCGGCTCAGCCCGTCCCTGCGCGCGATGAACTCCGTAGGTGATGGATTCACCGAGACGGCAACCCTGACCATCGGCTTCCGCCTGCCGCCGGACTTTGACGCCGGCGCCCTGCAAAGTCGGCTCACAGAGCTGGCAGGTGATGGCCGACTCCGGTTCCGAGGTCTGGAATCAGCCTACCACGCGCCAAAGAACACGCGCCTGGCCCGGGCCTTCGTCAAGGCGATTGACGCAGAGGGCAGCCGCGTGCAATTCAAGGTCAAGAGTGGCACGTCGGACATGAACGTCGTGGGGCCGGTCTGGCGATGTCCCATCCTGGCGTATGGTCCCGGCAACTCGCAATT
>JAGHDT010000458.1 GCA_021159805.1 Anaerolineae bacterium | reverse complement strand
ATCCAGAGGCATCGCCGCAATCCACTCCGGCAACAGTTCCAAACGCTGCGCGCCGGCGCCGGGCCACCGGAGACGCGTCTGTTCTGGGATGGCGCGGGCATACCAACCAGGCGTCGCCCCTCCCCCCGCCAACACCCAACTCTGGTCACAATCAAAGATGATGTTGCGTAGCCCCGAGATACCCAGGCCTTCATCCACGGCATCCACCGTCAGAGGCACCACCGGTGTACTGCATTGCGCGATCCACGTGCCCGGCAGAGGATGAACATCGTAGAGGAACATCACGTGGCCGATTTGCGAAAACGGCGCCCGATGGCGGAACCAATCTAACGCTGCTGGATAGGCAAGGGGAACACCATCCAGCGTTGTCGCACTGATCGCGTAGAGCCCAGGTGCCGGATTGAAGCGCTGAGGCAGCACCGTCGGAGCACCCGGCATGGGCGATATGGGCTCATAGACCACGCCATAGGCTCCCGGATCATAGAAGGTGAAAGCCGAGAGCTTGACTGATCCCAGACCAATCTCTTCCTGCTGCAGGGCCAAGGCTTTGAAGGTCTGGCCCCAGTCGGTATTTGAGTCGGCCAGAAACCGCCAGCCGTTGTCGGTTCCACCAGCTAGCTCGTTGAAGAAAGCCAGATAATGTGGCATGACCCGCAACGTGCCCAGTGCAGTCCACGTGAGCAGAACACCCACAGCCAGGCGTGAGATCTTGCGCCTGAAGCGTAAAGCGGACAATGGACCAAGAAGTCCCCTCGCCTGCCCGGGCCCCAAGAGTGGCCCCAAGCAGCTTGCCACTCCCACATACAGAAACGGCAACACGGGCAGCAGATGTCGATATCCAATGTTCAGGTGGCTGGCAAGACTGGCAAGTCCGTAGACAGCCGGGAAAAGGAAGAGGGCGAACCTCTTTCCAGCTGAGAGGGGATTGCCGGCTGCCCTCATGCGGACCCTGACCATCTCCCTTAGCCACGTTCCTGCAGCCCAACCACAGAGGAGCAACAATGGCAGCGGTGTCTTTACCAGAAACGCAATGGGGAAATAGAGTGGCCATCCGTACATACCGTTCTGCCCCAGCAGGAAGGACTCGCGCCCGTAAGCCAGGTTCTCTTCCAGACGAAGCCATCTCTCAAAGTGGCTCGCTGCAGGCAGAGGAACCGCGCCGCCAAGGAACCCGGCTACAGGCCGGAGCTCAAACCCGTAAAGCGCCCACAGCACCACAAATGATATGACCACCATCCCGACATAGCTCAAGACTCGCCGACCCAGGTGGTGCCAGTCCAGTCCATGCGGGTTGGAATGACGCGTCCACTTCCGAAGCACCGCCCCGCCTATGCGTGCATCACGGGCCGCCGCGACCAACACACCAATTCCGAGCACCGGATAGATAAGAAGCGCTGTGAGCTTCGCGCCTTGGGCAAGCCCCAGCAGCAAGGCAGCAGCCCACCAGCGCCGCCGGGTTGGTCGCGCTAACCAAAGAGTCCCTGACCAGATAGCCCAGAAGGCGAATGCGGTCGCCCCCATATCAGTGGTCGCGAGACTCCCGTGGGCGATGAAATTGGGATCAGAGGCGCAAAGAGCGATTGCCAAGAGGCCCGCACCAAGTCCGGCCAAGGCTGCCGCACCCCGGTAGACCGTCGCCGCAAGCAGCAGCGAGAGCAAGGCCACCGCCATACGCGGCGCCACAATGATGCGGTCGAGCGGACGGTAGGCCAACGTCGTTTGTTGCGCCACAGCGATGAGTTCACCAGCAGCGTAACCGGAAGCGGTCTCCGGCGGCGGCAGGTCAGGGACAAAGAAAAGGGGCCACGCGAACAGAGCCTTTGCCAGCGGCGCGTGCTCATCGAAGAGTTGAAGGTGTCCCGTACGAAGATACTCATAGCCGCTGGTTATGTGGAAACCCTCGTCCACTGTCGCAGAGAGCTGCCTCGCGGCCGAGAGCATCTGAGCGAATAGCGCTGTCACCATGAGCAACACTGCCAGATGTTGCACGTAGCGTTTGGCGATTCCGCCTCTCACGGGGCGCTGATCTCAAGTGGGCCGGTGATCACGTAATCCTCGGGGGAGGAGGCTTCCACACCTACCGGCAGGCGCCTCAGCTCGGGGAAGGTGTACGCACCTATGTGAAGGGCATAGGAACCCGGTGGGGTGTCCGGTGGGACGGTAAGTGAATGACGCTGGATCAAGAGACTGCCCGGCAACCACTGATCCACAGCGGTACCCAATCCATCGCCCACGGCTATCGGCGTCCCGTCAGACCCCACCAAGTGCACCATGAGGGACAACGCATAGCTTGGGGGTGTGACAATACGCCACCACGTCTCGACCAGGGCGATCTCTCCCACCTGGGCAGGTTGTGCATCATAGCCCAACAACATGAGCGAGTCACCCACGGAGACAGGGTCCTCAAACTCGATGGGGGCCGTCAGATCCCCATCCTGAGAATCCCACTCATAGATGGAGAAAGGCGGCACCGATCCGGTCACCTTTTGCTCATAAGCGAGGCGTCCCTTTGAGAACGCTGGCCAGAAAGAGGCCCTCCGCGTCCGGGGAAGCACGTAGCGCCCATTGTCTGGAGGGATTATCCAACTCGTGTCGCAATCAAACGTAAGAATCGGCACCTTACCGTCAATGCCCAATCCCTCTCGGAGCTTGTCAGCGGGCAAGGGGGGAACGGGAACAGCACATTGAGCAGCCCACGACACTGGAGAGCGGGGAGGAATCTCGTAGACAAACATGGCATGCCCGATACGTGCGGCGGGTTCAATCAGTCGAAAATAGTCGAACATCTCTGGGTCTGCCACAACAACGCCCTGGAGCTGCGTGCTGCTAATCGCATAGATACCCGGCGGCGGATTGAACCGTTGCGGCAGCACTGGGGGCGCATCGGGCCAGGGAGGCAACGGCGAATAGTCCAGACCATAAGCGTGCGGATCATTGATTGTATAGTTGCTCATGTAGAACTCGCCAATCCCCTCATCCTCCAGGTATCGGCGCAGGGCTTTCCAGGTTTGCCCCCAGTCAAGGTTTGAGTCTACCAGGTAACGATAGCCGCCGTCAGGGCCACCGGCCAGGACGTTGAAGTAAGCCAGGTACCACGGGTGAAGATTCAACGTGACAGCAATGTATCCGATCAGCAAGCTTAACAGAACAGCGCGACCGGCATAATACCTGAGACGCACCCCACCCGCCGGCCAACGAAAGCCCGGCGCCTTGCGACTCACGCTTGCCGCAACGCAACGTCCAATGGCGACGTACAGGAAGGGCAGTATCGGCAGAAGGTGCCGATAACCGATGTTGATCCCACTGGCAAGACTTGCGACGGCATAACCGAGAGGAAAGAGCCACAGTGACAATGCTGACGGGCAGAAAATGGTGCCGGAACGATGCTGACGGCGCCCCGTAGTGCATCTCACGGCAGACCATACACACAGCACCAGAGTAGGAAGCGGAGTCTTGATGAGAAAAGCAACAGGAAAGTAACGCCAATCGCCGTGGTGGTAGTTCTTCCCCATCAGGAATGCTGAATGCCCGTCGCGCATGTGTTGCTGCAACCTTAACAGCGGCAACAGATGGCTGGGGGCAGGAACGGGGAAAGGAAGTCCGCCAACGAAGCCGATCTCAAACCGATAGAGACTCCAAAGAACAAGAAAGGCGCCGACAGCCAAGGTGAAACCCTGAACGAGATAGGGCCGCAATGCGCGTCCGCGTGGCCGGCCAGCAAGAATGAGTATGGCAAAGACCGGGCCGAGCATCAGTGCCGTGTTCTTGACCCCGAGCGCCAGCCCCAGCATCACGGCAGCAACCGGCACGCGCGACCAGCATGGCCCTGCAGGATGCCGCAGCCACCGCCAGAAAGTATACATGGCAGCAAAAATGCCGGCTGCTGCGCCCATATCCGTGGCAGCAACCCCTGCGTGGGCCAGCATATTGGGATCGAAGGCAAACAGAGTGAGGGAAAGCAGCGGCAGGCCTTGAACTACGCCCAGGAACCGACCCTCACCCTGAGTCAGATCCTTGGTCCAGCGGTAGACAAGTGCCCCAAGTAGCACACCAACAAGCATAGTCGGAACCCGCGCTGCGAAGACCAGCGGCTCAATTGGCCGGTAGTCAACGATGATGTGCTGCGCCACCGCAACCAGATCACTCTCCTCCCAACCCGGCACCGTACGGGGATCAGACAATGCAGGCTGCGCCAGAAGCAAAGGAGCTGCCTGGAGCATCTTCAGCGCCGGCGGATGTTCCTCGACCAGCCGGTAATCACCGGTGAGGAGGCAAGCATAGCCACTGGCGATATGGAGTGGCTCATCAAGCGTGAT
>JAGHDT010000221.1 GCA_021159805.1 Anaerolineae bacterium | reverse complement strand
TGGTGGATCAGATCGGCGGTATTGATGTGTACGTTGAAACGACGATCGATGATCCGCTTTATCCGGATCACAACTACGGCTATGACCCTCTGCACATTGAGGCTGGGTGGCATCACTTCGATGGTGAGATGGCGCTGAAATACGCACGCACGCGCCACGCCAACAGCGATTTTGACCGTGCCCGACGTCAACAGCAGGTGATGATGGCGATCCTGGACCGCGTGACCTCCTATGAACTGCTACCGGAGTTGGCGCGTGCCGCGCCCGAACTCTACGCGACGCTCTCCTCCTCGGTCCTCACGGGTATGGCGTTGGATCAGATGCTGGCGCTGGGGAATCTGGCGATGGATGTGGATCGGGAGGCCATTCGGTTCGGCGTGATCGACCAGGCTTGCACGCAGCCGTGGGTGACACCTGAGGGTGCTCAAGTGCTGGTTCCTCTGCGTGACTGTATGAGAGAGCTCCGTGACTACGTGTTCCAGGCCACACCTCTGGAGACGGCAATCGGTGAGGAGGTCGTGACTCTGCCGACACCGACCCCTGAGGTGGCGACAGTTGCCGTTCTCAACGGCACCGCGCGGGCCGGGCTGGCCGGGTCTGCGGCTGACTATCTTCGGGCTCAGGGGTTCGACGTTGTCCGCGTGGACAACGCGGATCGACAAGACTATGCGAGCACGCTCGTTGTGATCAACCATGATAGACCGGTGACCACCAACGGCGTTGTGCGTTCCCTGGGCCTCCAGCCGACGGCTGTGATTCAAGGGCAGGACACGGAGAGCACGTATGACATCGTCGTCGTGCTGGGACAGGACTTTGAGCTTCCTCAGTCCTGACCGCTCGCGGGCTGGATGATGTGATGCCAGGAGTCTGTCGATGACCGAAACTGTGAAGGCCCGGACTGAGCAACCGGAGTTGTCCTACAAGCTGCTGATTCGACTGGGACTGTTGCTGATCTATCTGGTCGGCACAGCGGTCGGTGGCTATGTCACTTTCACGCGTGTGCGTGATGAGGTCGCGGCTTCAGATGTTCTTCCGGACTTCACCATCGACAATCCCGCGGACGGTGGAAACCCCAACGTTGAACGGCTTGAGGGGGAGACGCTTCCGGTGTGGACGGGCACGGATCGTGTGACGGTTCTCATCCTGGGGATCGATGAGCGGGTTCAGGAAGATGACTTCTGGCGCACCGACACGATCATATTGGCGACCCTGGACCCGGTGACCATGCAGGCTGGGGTCCTCTCGATCCCGCGTGACCTGTGGGTGCCGATTCCCGGCTACACAGAGAACCGCATCAATACCGCGCACGCCCTGGGGGATGCCTACGATCACCCTGGCGGCGGGCCGGCGTTGGCGGTAGAGACGGTTGAGTACAACCTGGGTGTCAAGATCGATTACTACGTTCGGATCAATTTCCAGGCCTTCATCGACATGGTCGACCTGATCGGTGGGATCGATATTGATGTACCGGAGCCGATTGACGATGACTGCTATCCCACGGCGGACTACGGGTGTGAACAACTGCACTTCGATGCGGGTGAGCAGCACTTCTACGGTGACCGTGTTCTGAAGTATGCGCGGGTGCGCGCCACGTCGGGGGGAGACTTTGATCGAGCGCGGCGCCAGCAGCAGGTGATCAAGGCGATCTTGAAGCGCGTCACGGATGCCAAGATGCTGCCGCAGTTGGCGGCCCGCGCGCCTGAGATCTGGCAGCTGGTCGGGGACTACACCAAGCTGGATCCGGATCTCCAGTTGGACGAGATCATCGCCCTGGCGAATCTGGCGACGCAGGTCGATTTCGATACGATCCGCTTCCGCGTTATTGACGAGACGTGCACTATCTTCGCGACGACCCCGGATGAGGCGCAGATCCTGATCCCGCTACGGGACAAGATCCGCGATGTGCGCGATGAGGTGTTCGGATTCAAGGCGGGGAGCGAGGGACTGGCAACGATGGAAGGGGAGGCTGCCACCATCGCCATCCTCAATGGGACGTCCACCGAAAGCCTTGCCTTTGCCACCGCGGAGTTTCTTGAGGCGAATGGCATCTCGATCGCGCACTATGACAATGCAGATCGACAGGACTACGATACGTCGTTGGTTATCCTCAACCGCGACAAGCCGATGACGGGCGTACAGCTGCTCTCGATGCTGCACTTGCCGCAATCAGCCGTGGTCAACGGATCGAATCCCACGGCCGAGTACGATGTCGTTGTGATTCTGGGCGCGGACTACATTACTGAGTGACCAAAGGGGGCACCATTCATTCTGCTCTCTTGCAGGCAGACTGCGGAGATGGAGGCAACCTTCTTGAGTGGGCCTGAAGAGTGAATCGTGATTCCCAGAACCATGGCTTCTGACTCAGGACTTCATGCTGTCTGCTCACGAGCTGCAGATCACGCATGACCTATGGTTCTCCCAGCGGTTTCATGACGATGTAGTTGAACCCGTTCATCGGAATGTGTTCAACCAGCCCGTAGTGCTGCCCGATGGCCGCCAGTACCGGCGGTGGGTAGAACTGCGCGCGCATGATGATCAGGCCGAACGCCTGGCCCCGGATCATGGCTTCCAGCTCTTGGGTGTCCAGCATTCCATTGTTGTAGAGGTTGAGGAGCTGGGTAGGGTTGGTGACCGTTGGTTTGCCGGCCAACATCGTGAAGGCCGCTTCCTCACTGAGTACCGGCAGATTCGTGCCACGCACGTGCTTCATAATGCGTGCGCCGCCGTCATAATCCCGCGGCAGCATAAGGTGCCCGACCTGTGAGTAGCCCACGGCATCGTAGTAGGGATAGTCAGCGTAGGCGGATTGACCTGCGACACCTAGCACCCGCGCGACAGGGCCCCAGACCGGACCCTCGGTGGGCAAGTGTATCATTCTGGACGCCTGGAACATCAGCACCAGGGGAATGATCACGGCGACGGCCGGGCGCCACAGCGGGTGCTGCTGCACAACCCAGGCCCGGAGTCTGCCGAACGCGAAGCCGGTCAGGATGATCGCTGCGGCTACAGACGTCACCCAATAGGCCTCGCCTGCCCCCCATTTTCCCGACATCACACCTGTGCCGATGGCTGCAACAAACCAGAGGCTGTAGACCGAGAGGCGATCGCCATAGGTCTCATAGATCACCATCGCCAGAGCCAGCACGATGAAGAGTGCGTGGATTCTGAGCCACGTGCTCGTGAGCCCGATGAGCTGCGGGACGCGGTAGGCGTTGACGTTGGCTGAAATCGTATTGATCCACCAGTAGCCGTCGGTGGCCCAGTTGATCGCTAGGAAGACAGCGCCGAAGACGAGCCCAAAGGCGGCGGCCAGCACCAGCGCTCGGCCCGGACGCCGCAGAAAGAGATAGCCGAAAACCGCGGCGGCGGTGAAAACGGCCAGCTGCTTGGCATAGCCGGCCAGGAAGAGGCAGAGCAGGCCCAAGAGCAGGTTGCGCCGAGCCTTGCTGGGATCCCCCGCAGCGGCAATCAACGTGATGCACAGGGTCTCCAGGAAGACCATGGTGAGCTGCTGACGGCACAGCGGTCCTACATGATAGACGAAGTTAGATGCCAGGTAGGCCAGGCCGGAGATTGTGGGGATGAACCACCCCCCGGTCCTCCGCCAAACTGCAAAGGCGATCAGCGCCGCGGTCAGTAGTGTGATGATGAAGGAGAGCACGCGCCCCGAGAGCAATGTCTGCCCGAGGATGGGGAAGAGCAGCACGTTGAGAAGGTGAAAGACCGGCGGGTAGTTGGATGAGTAGAAGGGGAAAGTGCTGCTGTCCTTGTAGGGCCAGATACCCTTGCTGAGGAGGACGGCATCGTAGAGCTCAAAGCTCTCGCCCTGATCGTAGTCGTAGGGCCACTTGAAGAGATCGACAGCATAGGTGATGTAGACGGCGAGATACGCGACGAAGGCCACCAGGACCAACGCGCGCAGGCACCAGACGACACCTTTCACGATCCTGTTGTCGGATCCTATGGTGTCAGGACGAGCCGGGGGCGTCCGGTAGTCGGGTTCTGTCTCTATCGCTGCCGGGCGCTGCCCCTGGTGCAGCAGTGGCAGACCCAGGGCAGCGATGCTGACACCGCCAATGAGCAGGGCTCTCTCTATGGGCCCGATGCCGCTCCACGCCCCGCCACCGAGTCTCCCAATGAGGAGGAGGGCGAGGTCACCACCGAGTCCGAGAAGGATGAGAAGCCAACCTAGCTGTCGTTTCGTAACCATGGCGGGCATTATAGTGGGTCGCGGAGGGGATGCAACCGGGGACAATGCCGAACCACAGTATTGACATATTGTGTATAGTGCGATATCATGATAATTGAAGGGAGTGATCATGGCAGCTGGGCCAGATCTCCAAAGACGCGGACGCGGCCATGGCCGCGGGATGAAACGTCGGTGGGGCCGGCGACTGCGAATCGTCGAACCTATGATGCTATTGCTGCTGGCCAACGAGCCAATGCATGGTTATCGGCTCGTTGAGCGCCTGGCAGAGGAATTTGGGGTAACCGGATTGCCACCTCAAACTGTCTATCGGGCACTCCAGGATATGGAGGCACAGGCGTGGGTGAGCGCTGACTGGGACACAGAGAGTACCCAGGGCCCCCCCCGCAAGGTCTATCAGGTTACGGATGTCGGCTTGGCGGCTCTGGATGCGTGGTCACTCGAGATCCAAGAGTTGCGTCGTAATTTGGAGGGTTTTCTGACCCTCTATCGGCGCTTGAGTTCATCATCAGGGAGGCAATAGTCATATGAAGGTTGTCGTAAGCTCATCGGGTGCAGACAAGACGTCTATGCTTGATCCACGCTTCGGTCGCTGTTCTTATTTCATCTTCGTGGATACGGAGACGGACACCGTTGATGCAGTGGTCAATGAGGCTGTATCCAGCGGTCACGGCGCCGGTATTCAGGCTGCGCAATCAGTGATAGAGGCCGGGGCCGAAGCCGTGATCTCCCGTCGCGTCGGCCCTAACGCATTCCAGGTCCTGGCGGCCGCAGGTCTGACGATCTACGAATCTGACGCTGCATCTGTAGAAGAGGCTGTGGTGGCGCTCAAAGCCGGTGAGTTGACTGCAGTGAATGCTCCGACAGGCTCATCGCACGCGGGGATGGGCGGTCGTTACTAGGTTGTGTTAGGTGGCACCTATAGAGAATTGGCTTGATCCTCGGGAGGTGAGGTTATGATCAAGACCGGAACGGCTATTGAGAGAAGTCCTGAGGAGTTGCTTGGCGATCCCTCCAGTGGGGCGATGCCTGTTGAAGTCGTGCCCGCTGAGATCGTGGATGCCTCCGAGGTCGCACTCGCGCAGCAAGCGCATACACGACGGGCCGAGGTGGCGAGCCAAGTCCTTTCGCTGCTTGGCAGCTTGGGTAACCTGGCACTGCGCATCGTGGAGCTTCGTGGGTCTTCCTCTTCTGCGTCTGTCGATTCTGCAGCACAAGCGCTCCCCACTGTTCTGCGGGCGACGAGCCGCGAGCCGCGTGCTGCGAGCGCCCGAAGATCTGGTGGTCGCGGGCGCCGCCAGCGCCGACATCGTCGCGGCGTAGGTTAGGCTGCTGTTTATTGCTGTGTTAGCCGTGATGCCCGGTCGGAGAGCTGTGTCGGCATCACGGTGAGTCTGTGCATATTAGGAGGTGAGCAATGATGCTTCGAGGTGGTCGCGGTGGCGGTAGTGGTAGTGGTAGCGGCGGTGGCGGGCGGGGCGGTGGCAATCGTCCAGGTTCCGGTCCCGAAGGTGCGTGTGTATGCCCACAG
>JAGHDT010000419.1 GCA_021159805.1 Anaerolineae bacterium | reverse complement strand
CCGCGCCACCCCTCCTGAAAGATCCCCCAGCAAGCGTCATCCACCACCTGTTGTGGTGTACGTCCGGTGCGCGCGTTCTCACGCATGGACTGCTGGGCCAGGATAGGAGCAATGCCGCCCACAGCGCGCAGAGCGCGGATGTGCCCCGGCGTCGCAGAACCCAGCCGGTCGCCGGTGCCGGCAGACGTCGCCAGTCCCAGAGGCACGGGATTGAGCCAGGAGAGCCGTTCTCGCAGAGCTGCAGCGTTCTCGGCGGTCAGCGGCGCCACAAAGACATCGCCCTGCTTGCCGCCACAGAAGCCCTCAGCATCACCTCGGATGCACAGGACTTTCTGCCCCTCTTCGGACCGCGGGCGTCTCGCCCGCATCTTTGTGTGACCCTCAGCATCGCTCGCCAAAGCGTACGATGTACCCCCCGCTTCCACAATGGAACGTGGGTAGACTTTCTCAAATCCCCAAAGCTCCTGAAATCGCTCACTCATATCGTACCTCCTCGTATCATCCTGGAACGGGCGCTCGCCGGCGTGCCGGTAGGCGTGCTGGCAAGCGCGCTAGAAAGCGTTTCGAAAGCCCAACGTGACCACCATAGTAATCACCAAGCTCACGACCATCGTCAGCGAGATCAACATCGCGGCTAACCGCGGGTTGAGCTCTTGCTCCACTGAATACAGCAACGTTGACAGTGACGTCGGCATCAAGGGCAACAGAAACATAACCGCGCGGGTCGCCCCGGTGAATGGCAGTGCTATCAACGCAAACACCGACACCAGAGCTCCCAGTCCGTACTTCCACAGCAACTGCGTGCCCAGCACCTTGAACTCGCTCCGCGACACATCCAGATCCAGATAGATGCCAAGACTGAGGAGCATCAGCGGCGAGTTCACCACCGCCAACTCATCGATCAGTCTGCCCGGCACACCACAGACATCCACGCGTGCCAGATTCAGACCTACAGCGACCAGAAATGCCAGCAGCGGAAAAAAGGTCACAACCTTTTTGACAATCTGCCACGCACTGAAATCCGCGTTCTCTGAATAGCGGAACGATAGCGAGTAAGCAACGCCAAAGATCACGAGAGCATTGCCCAGGTCGCTGATCGCAACCGTGCGTACCCCTTCCGAACCAAACGCTGCCTCGGCGAACGGATAGGCGAGGGAGGCCATCACGCCGCAGAACGAGATGACGAACGTCCCCATATCCGGGCGCGACAGGTCCAGAGCCTTTCCGCGCCAGCGTCCCACGCGGCTCATCATCAGGCCCGCGACGAACATGATGACCGGCAATATCAACAGCTTCCAGGAGAGTTCCGCACCACTGATGACCCGCAGATTCACAGCAGGCAACGTAACATAGAGTACGATCCGGTTCAGAATTCGACCATCATCGCGGCGGACAAGCCCCACGCGCTTGATCAGATAGCCGACCGCAATCAGCAGCAAGTTGACGATGATTCTGTTGGTGACGTCAGCGTCTGACATGGTTCGGCGACCCGGCCTACCTGGCCATAGGCCGGCCTACCCGGCCGCAGGCCAAGCGATCTCCGTCAGCTTGTACGCCTTCTTCGCCAGACCGTAGGCCAATGCCCCCACCATCTCCTGAGCATCATCCATGTCGATCATGCCGCGCACGACCAAGCCGGCGGCCCAATTCGCCGCGGCGCGGCGCCACACGTCGTGGCGGGCCGGAATGGAGGGGAAAGCACGCGTATCGTCGTTGAAACCCACCGTGTTGTAGATACCGGCAGTCTCCATGACACGATCCAGGTAACGGCGCACCCCGTTGACACTGTCGTGGAACCACCAGGGCGGGCCGATCTTGATCGCCGGATAGTGCCCAGCCAGCGGCGCCAGTTCCCGGGCATAGGTATCCTCATCCAGATTGAAGAGGATCAATGTGAGGCGGGGGTCGTTGCCGAACTTCGAGACCAGCGGATGGATGTTTCGCGTGAACTCGGCCGCGATCGGCATGTCAGCGCCCATATCCGCGCCGAACATCGAGAAGAGCTTCGTGTTGTGGTTGCGGAAGGAGCCCACGTGGACCTGCATCACCAGGCCATCCTCCACACTCATCCGAGCCATCTCCATCAGCATATGGCCGGTGAAGCGTGCGGCGTCCTCAGCAGTAGCCTCCCCCTTGAGAGCGAGCGCAAAGAGCATCTCAGCCTCAGCCTCGGAGAGCTCGCCTGTGGTCGCCGTGAACGCCGCATGATCCGTTGCGCGGGCGCCCATCGACTTGAAGAAGACACGGCGCTCCTCCAAGGCCTGAATCAACGTTTTGTAACCGGCCACATCGTAGCCCACGACATCGGACAGCGCCTGCAGCGACGCACGCCATCCCGGCGCATCGAGGTTGACCACGGCATCGGGCCGGAACGTCGGCAACACCACACCGGACCATCCCGAGTCGCGGATCGCCTGGTGTTCCGCCAACGTGTCGCTGGCAGCATCTGTTGTGCACAACACCTCAATGTTGAACCGCTCGAAGAGCTTGCGCGGCTTGAACTCCGGCGACGCCAGCTTGGCCTCAACCTGATCGTAGATGGATTGCCCGGTCTCGCCGTTGAGCTTCTCCGTGACTCCGAAGACCTCGACAAGCTCTTGCCGGAGCCAGCCACCGCTCGGCGTCCCCCGGAACAGATAGAAGTTCTCAGCGAAGATCTGCCAGATCTTGCGGTGGTCCTTTTCCACTGCACCGCCATCGATCCGCGGCACCCCCAGGTCTTCAAGAGCAATGCCCTGTGAGTAGAGCATCCGAAAGACGTAGTGGTCTGGGATGATGAACATATCCGTCGGCGTCCCGAAGGTCGCATTCTCATCGGAGAAAAGGCGCGGGGCCACGTGACCGTGGGGACTGACAATCGGCAGCTCCGCCACCATCTCATACAGCTCACGCGCAATCCTGCGCTGCGAGGGATTGGGATCGAAGTATCGATCGGGGTCCAGTTGCCAGTGTTCTGTCATGCTGTCCTCCTCAGGTATGGTTGCCAGTTACCAGTTCCCGGTTGTCAGTTGTCAGTTGCCAGTTTACCATCTGTGACTTGTGAATAGTGAATCGTGAATGGTGATCTGCCATCCGCTATTTGTGATTCGTGTTTTCTGTTTCCTCAGGGCGCACTCTCCCGCACCACCAACTCCGGCTGCAGGATGATCTCCTCAGAGTCGGTCGAATCGCCGCGTATCTGCTCCAGCAGCAGCTTGACAGCCTGAACCCCCAACTCGTGGCGCGGGATCCGGCACGTGGTCAGCGGTGGCGTCACCAACGCAGCCAGGGGGATATCATCAAAGCCCACCACCGCCAGATCCTCCGGCACGCCGCGACCCATTTCGGCAGCGGCACGCAGCACACCGACAGCAACGAGGTCATTGTAACAGAGCAGGGCGGTCAGCTCCGGATGGGCATCGAGGAGCGCACGCGCTACCGTGCAACCGGCATCAGCCACCGGGGCGCAGCTCTGTACCCAGCCCGCATCGAGCTTCAGCCCGGCCTCTGTCAATATCGCCTGATATCCCTGTAGCCTACACCGCCCACTTCGCGATCCCGCCGGTCCTGCCAAAAGCCCGATCGCCCGGTGCCCGCGGCTGACGAGATGGCCTGCAGTCAGACGCCCTCCCCGTACATCATCGACCAAAACAGCGTGAACCTGTTCGCCGGCGCCGTTCAACCGGCGGTTCACCAGTACCACGACAGGATGCGAGTCCACTACCAGCCGCAGGTCCTCACTCTCCAGTCGCGAACTGCAGAGCACGAGGCCGTCCACCCGCTTCTCCTCCAACGAGTTGAGGACGTCCAATTCGCGCTCGGGATCCTCATCCGTGTTGCAGAGAAAAACGTTGTAGCCCTCGGCATAGGCAACGTGCTCCACACCCCGGGCGACCTCTGCAAAGAAAGGATTAGCGACGTCGGGGACCACGAGACCCAGAGTTCCGGTGCGCCGCGTGGCCAGACCCCGCGCGATCCCGCTGGGGCAGTAGTCGAGGCGCTCGATCACCTCAAGGACCCGCCGGCGCGTGACCTCGCTGACATCACCTTTGTGGTTGATCACCCGCGAGACGGTCATCATTGATACACCGACGTCGTGGGCAACATCCGCCATCGTCACACGGTTGGGCAACGCGGGAAACTCCTCTCCCCAAGTGGGTATTGGATCGACTGTTAGCGTTACCGTTAGCGCTAACGGTATTGTACTGCCT
>JAGHDT010000112.1 GCA_021159805.1 Anaerolineae bacterium | reverse complement strand
GCTCAACACTGCAGCTGCATGCTGGAGGTCAATGACTCTCGCGAGACGATTCTTCAGGGCTTCCAGTTTCTCTGTCATAGGGTTCCTCTCTCTGAGGTGACGATTGTTTCGTGCACGGCGTGATCTCGCCTGGCGGTGCCAGGAACACGTGATCGTTTTGCCGATCATTATATCTCAGGATCATTGGGTGAAAAAAAGGATCTGTGCGTCGCCGGAGCGATCACAGATCCTTTTGTCGGATGTCACAATCAGGGGTGATCGGTTCAGTGATTGCGTGTCACCGCTAGAGTGAGCGCACAGCCGTCAACCTGGTCCTCCAGGAGGCGATCACCCGAGGGTGCCTCAACGGCTCGAATCTCGTCGGCGAGGACTTCGTCGGCGATGTCACTGCCATAGGCCCCAAGTGCCGCGGCGAGTTCGCCTTCCGCCCTGTACGTTACGGTGATGCGGTCGGTCAGATCGTAGTCCGCCTGCTTGCGGAGTTCCTGGACGCGTCGAACGATCTCGCGCGCCAAGCCCTCCAGCCTCAGCTCGGGAGTGATCGCGGTGTCGAGGGCGACGACCAAGCCACCCTCACCGGCGACACCGAACCCCTCGCGGGCGTGTGTTTGGACCAGGACCTCGTCCGGTGCCAGTACCACCACGGTGTTGCCGTCCAGCGCCATCTCCAGCGGCTTCCCGGCGTTGAGGGTCGCGACGGCCTCTCCAGCGTTGAGTTCGGCCAGTGCCTTGCGCACCTTGGGGAAGTTCTTGCCGAACTTCGGACCGAGAACTCGGTTGACCGGCAGCAGGCGATAGGCGACTAACTCACCCTCCTCCTCGACGAAAGCGATTCTCTTGACATTCAGTTCGTCAGCGAGTAGATCCAGCAGCTGCGTCAATTCCTGACGACGGCGAGGATCCGCTGCGATCAAGGCCTGAGCCAGCGGCTGGCGAACCTTCAGGTTGTTGGTAGCCCGCACCCGATGTCCCAGCGTGGCGGCCTGTCGTACGGCGCTCATTGAGTCGACCATATCCTGCTCAGCTTCATCCAGCGGCTCAGCGGTCGGATACATGCAGTGGTGCACGCTTGCGGGCGCTGCTGCGTCGACGTTGCCGACAAGGTTGGCGTACATTGCCTCCGTCACAAACGGGGTCGCCGGTGCCAGCGCCTTGATGAAGTTCACCAGAACGGTGTACAGTGTCTGGTAGGCTGCCTGCTTGTTGGCGTCCGCGGTGGGGCTGTCGCCGCGTGCGGCCCAGAAGCGGCGACGGCTCCGCCGAATGTACCAGTTGCTCAGGTCACTCAGGAAAGCTTCTGCCGGCTGCCCGATCTTCACCGGGATGAAGCTCTCGTAGCCCTCGACCATCGCGTTGATCGTCTCGCGCAGTCGCGCGATGATCCAGCGATCCAGAACAGTCGGCTCAACGTCGTCGGTCCACGGATCGTGAAGATGGGGCTGCCCCTCTTTGATGCGAGACGGATTGTCCAGCAACGCGGCAGGCGGCGTCCATTCATCGATGTTGGCGTAGGTGATGAAGAATGCGTAAACGTTCCAGAGCGGGATGATGAACCGGCGGCGCGTCTCGTCGGCGCGCTGGTAGCCGAATAGTAGGTTCTGATCCAACTTCTGGTTGATGTAGAGCCAGCGCATAGTGTCAACGCCGATCTTCTCGGCGGCGTCATCGAACCAGATCGCGTTGCCCCAGGACTTGTGCATCTGGCGTCCATCCTCTGCATAGAGGGTGGAGTAGCCGTGGACAATCCGGGTGGGCGGACGGTTCTCAAAGACGGTGCTCATCGTGATGAGACTGTAGAACCAATTCCGGAACTGGCCGGGGAACGATTCGCTGATCCAGTTCGCCGGGAACCACTGCTCCCAGAAGTCCCGATCGGTGCGGTAGCGCAGCGTGGAGTAGGCAACGCTGCCGGCGTCCAGCCATGGGTTGCCTACATCCGTGGTGCGCGTCATCGTGCCGCCGCATTTCGGACACGCGATCTTCACGGCGTCCACGTAGGGACGGTGTGGTGTGTGGCCCTCGAACTCGTTCCAACCCTCGACGGCGCGTCCGCGGAGCTCATCCTCGTCGCCGATGACCTCGTGATGGCCGCACTCTTCGTTGTCGCAGATCCAGATCGGCAGGGCCAATCCCCAATAGCGCTTCTTGGAGATCATCCAATCCTGCATATTGCGCAGCCAATCCATCTCCCGCGCATAGCCGAACTCAGGGATCCACCTGATCTCATCTACCACGTCCATGATCTGATAGCGCAGGCTGGCGGCCTTTTCTTCCTTCGTGACCTCTTCGCGAGGCTTGTCGTAGAGCTCGCCCATGCTGATAAACCACTCGTCGACTAGGCGGAAGACCAGCGGCGTGCCACAGCGCCAGCAGACGGGATAGCGGTGCGTGTACTTGTCGACCCGGTAGAGCCTGTTTTTGTCCTCCAGGTTGTGGAAGATGTCGTGGGCGACATCGTGGACGTCGCGCCCGGTCAGCCAATCAAAGCCCTCCTCGAAGATGCCGTTTTCTTTCAGCGGTGCCAGCGCCGGCAGATTGTGGATCTCGCCCAACTCGAAGTCCTCGGCGCCACAGCCTGGTGCGATGTGCACGATGCCGGTACCCTCCTCTTCACCGACCTCTTCCCACGGGATCACGCGATGGAAGGCCGGGATATCCTCTGCCTGAACCGCCTCGAGTTCATCGAACGGACCGTCGTAGGTCCATCCGATCATCTCCGCGCCCTTGAGCCGCCCGAGGATCTCATGCTCGCCCTTGACGACTTTGGATAGGGTGCCCTCGGCCAGGTAATACGTCCAGCCATCCTTGGCTCTGACCTTCACGTAGGTCAGGTCCAATCCGACCGCCGCAGCGACGTTGCTGGTCAAGGTCCACGGGGTGGTGGTCCAGACCAGCAGGGCCTCCTGTTCGCGGTCCCGCAGCGGGAAGCGGACCACGGGCGCATCGTGGGTCAGATCCCGATAGCCGTCGGTGACGATCTCATGCTGGCTGATCCCGGTCTCACAGCGCGGGCACCAGGGCATCACATCGTGGCCTTTGTAGAGCCAGCCTTTTTCCCAGACGCGCTTCAGGAACGTCCAGATGGTGTAGTTGTTCTCGGTGGCAAAGGTGAAGTAGGAGCCGCCCAGTTCGGCCATACCCAGCTGCCCGACGATGGTTTCGACGGAACCAGTGACGGGACCCGACGGCCCCTGGACGGTGACCTCCTGCTGAGCATCCTCCAGTAGCTTGTCGGCCAGAT
>JAGHDT010000118.1 GCA_021159805.1 Anaerolineae bacterium | reverse complement strand
TGCCGTCCATACTCAGATAGAATGGAATTGCTAAGCAACCACAGGATATCACAATGCAGAAGTCAGCTACTGGGCAGACCCTGGAATACAAGGCCGCCCACACCATCGCCCACGGGCTGGTGCAGGGCGTGGGTTTCCGCTACTACGCCAAGGTCAGCGCCCAACGCCTGGGCGTAGCCGGGTGGGTTCGCAATATGGACGATGGCAGCGTGGAGATCTGGGCCGAGGGCACCCAGGATCGTCTCCGGCAATTCATCCAGGCAATTCGCCGCGGGCCAACTCACGGACGGGTCACACAGCTGGACCTTACCTGGGAGGTTCCGAATGGTGAGAGCCGCAGTTTCCGCATCCGTTACTAGTGGCAACCACCCTACGATATAGCAATGTTCAAGAAAACGGAAAGCCTCGCCTGGCTTGTCTTACTGCTGTCTTTCTTTCTGTGCATCACACTTGCCACCGGAATCCCCTTGGGGATCCGTTGGTTCGTGCTCAACAGCATGCGACCGCTCAAGATCATGTTGGAGCCCCGGTCCGGTGCTGTTACTTACCAAGCCCCGGGTAGCGACTCCTTGATTGTGGTTGAGCACGCCATCGAAGTAGAGCCTAGAGGACAGATCAAGTTAGGTACCGACGGCGACGCACTGCTGATGTTCTACCACCCCGATGAGGGTCAGGCCCCGATCGGTACCGTCCAGCTGTACAACAGCACAACGCTGATCGTCGGAAGTGCAAGCACCCCCAGGTTTAACGCAAGTCCGAAACCTCACCACATCGAACTGCACGTGCTCCGGGCGCTGAACATGCGTCCTTCAATCAGTGGTAACGGTCGGGCTGTGGAGCTTCTGGCTCAGACACCTCAGGGATCGATCCGTCTTGCGGAAGGCTATTTCCAGCTGATTGTGGAGCAGGACCGGACGGAGTTAACAGTTCTATCCGGCCGAGCAACGGTCACGGACCCGGCCACAGACAGATCCCTAGTGCTGGTCCCACTGCAGCGCACCCAGCTCACTAGTGAGGCCCTGGGCGAGATCTATGTCGGCGAGCGGGATATCCTACGCAACCGCAACGGCGGTTTCGAGAATCCGCTCGGCAAGTATTGGACCGCGTATCAAGACGCGCCCACCAAAGATGAAGACCAGGGAACGATTCGCCAATCCGATCTGGATGAGGAAACCCAGCTAGTCTACTTCTCGAGAGCCGGCCAGAACTGGGCTGAGATTGGCATTCGACAGGAGATCAACCAGGATATCCGCGAAGCCGCCTCCCTACGCATCCAAGCTCGGGTGCGAATCGACACGCAAACCCTTCCAGTCTGCGGCTCGCTGGGCACGGAATGCCCGATCATGATTCGCATCGAGTTCGTTGATGCAGAAGACGGCGGCGTGCGCGAGTGGCTCCAGGGTTTCTATTTTAGGGAGGGTGATGACGACCCTCTCTGCCAGGCCTGCGCCTGGAAAGCAACGCACGAAAGGATCCCCCAGAACGTCTGGTACGACTACGATTCAGACGATCTGCTTCCCATACTTCAGGAACAGGGCTTGACCCCGGTCGCGATCCACGCTGTTGAGATCTACGCATCAGGCTGGACCTACGGCTCCGCCATTGACGAGATCGCCATTCTTGTGGGCGAATAGCCCACACTCTTGTCAGGAGACATCTGCTCATGGATACCAAACCTAACGGCACGCGTGGCTGCAAGAGTGTACCCTACCCGGTCGGCAAACTACCGCAGGCTGATCTGGTCGCTTTGCTCGACCACGTAATGCCGCACCCCGACCCCCGTGTTGTCTTCGGGCCAGGGCTGGGCCGAGATGCCGCAGTTATTGACTTCGGAGATCGCTACCTGGTCACCAAGACCGATCCGATCACCTTTGCCACGGACGAGATCGGCTGGTATGTTGTCAACATCAACGCCAACGACGTGGCTTGCCTCGGTGCAAGGCCAAGGTGGTTTATCGTGACACTGCTACTCCCTGAAGGGCAGACGGACCTCGCGCTGGTGGAAAGGATCTTTGATCAGCTCCGCACAGCGAGCCAGGAACTCGGGATCAGCGTGGTTGGAGGGCACACCGAGATTACCCACGGTATTGATCGCCCTATTGCCGTGGGAGCGATGTTCGGTGATGTGGCGCCGCAGGATTTGGTCCGCAGTGATGGCGCACGTGCCGGCGATATCTTGATTCTCACCAAGGGCATTGCGGTTGAGGGAACTGCTATCCTTGCACGCGATCTCCGTGATCGCCTGTGCGATGCCCTGGATCCGGAGCTGCTTGATCGCGCCTCCTTGTTTCTGCACAACCCCGGCCTGAGTGTCGTCAAAGACGCAATGATCGCTACATCAGCAGGCGAGATCCACGCAATGCACGACCCAACAGAGGGCGGCGTCGCCACCGGTATCCACGAATTATCGGAAGCTTCAGGGTTGGGCGCGGACATCAACGCAGATGCCCTCCCCGTCTATCCAGAGACGCTGGCGATCTGCGACGTCCTCGGCCTTGATCCCCTGGGCGTCATCGCCTCGGGATCGCTCTTGATGGCGGCTGCCCCTCGCCGTGCCAGTGCAGTCATTGAGGCGTTACAGGCGCAGGGAATTGCGGCAACGGCCATCGGCGTTCTGCGAAGGACACCCGGCGTAGCACTGTGTGACGGGAATGGTCGGCGCCCCCTCCGCAAGTTCGCACGGGACGAAATCGCCAAACTCTTCGAAACGCCGGTGGCGGCCCGGGCCGCCACCGAGGGAGAGCACGATGCACCCCCGCTTCCGCTATGACGAGATCCCCCCGGATCACGAAGATGGTAGCAGCTCGTGGGTCCACACCGCCCTGATTCTGACCGGCAGACTGGGTGAAGTGCACCCCATTCTTCTACTGCCGGTCTGGGTGACACTGACCCTCCTGGCATCCCTCACTTGGCCCGACCTGCGCCCGTGGGCAGCAGCGAGTGTGATCAGTGTAATTGTGGCCGACTGGGTGATGTTGGCAGGGCTACCCCGTACCCGGCGTTCCTGGGGCCCGGTTACACCGCCTCTCTTGGGCCTGGCACTCGTCCACGCTGTCCTCACCGGTGCAGCTGGATGGATCATACCTGGCCGAGTTGGACTCACCGTGGTCGCCCTCATCAACGCCCTCATCACAGCCGTGGCCATCTACGCTACGTGGGTGGAACCATTCAGGATTCAAGTGACTTGTCAGAACCTGCAGGTCGAGGGTTGGCCGGACGACAAGGTAATCACGTTTCTCCACATTTCAGACATTCATTTCGAGCAGCTCTCGCGGCGCGAAGACAGGCTTCTGGATCTGGTCAGGGAACTCCAACCAGACCTACTTCTGCTCACAGGCGACTATCTCAACCTCTCGTCAGTCTACGACCCTGAAGCTCAGCAAGGCGTTCGAAGGCTGCTATCGCAATTCCGAGCTCCCCTGGGCATCTACGCCGTGACCGGTAGCCCCGTAGTCGACGTGGAGACCGTTATTCCAGAGATCTTTGAGGGACTGCCCATCCGGTGGCTGCAGGACGATGTCGAGACCCTGCACTTGGGTGAGCACTCGCTGCAGTTGATAGGCGTCCGCAACACATACCATGAAGAACGGGACATCGCGACCTTGGCATCGCTCATCGACGGCAGCGCCACCGGCGAGACGCGCATTCTGCTCTACCACACTCCCGACTTGGCGCCGGAAGCAGCCAAGATGGGGATATCTCTCTATCTATGCGGCCACACGCACGGTGGCCAAATCCGGCTACCCTTCTATGGGGCAGTTGCGACCAGCTCACGTTGGGGCAAGCGCTATGAACAGGGGCATTACGAGGAAGGCACTATGACCCTCTACGTATGCCGCGGCCTCGGTCTGGAGGGCCTCGGGGCGCCCCGGGCACGTCTACTGGCCGCGCCTGAGATCGTCCTTTGGAGGATCCTCGGCCCACCTCAGCCGTGATCCCCGAGCATTGACGTAACGCGCTTCTGCGGTACGATATGAGGCGACACTTCGTCTTGAGCCTGAGTTGGCCGGGTGGTCGTGGCCTGGAGATGTACTGCGTCTCTGGGGTGAGGAAAGTCCGGACTCTATAGGGTGCGATGCCGGGTAACGCCCGGGCGGGGTGACCCGCGGATAGGACCACAGAAACAAACCGCGAGCTCGAGAGCGAGAGCGCTCGGGTCGTAAGGGTGAAAAGGTGGCGTAAGAGACCACCGGCGCGTTGGGTAACCGGCGCGGCCAGGCAACCCCCATCGGGAGCAAAGTCAAGCAGAAGGGAGGGCCACTGGCTGGAGTGCGACCCGCACTCTCTCCCTCGCGGGAGCGGCCTTCGGGTAGACTGCACGAAGGGTCGGGTAACCGCCCCTCTAGACAGATGATCACTGAGCCCGCAGGGAAGGCAACCCGTCCTCGCGGGCCGACAGAATCCGGCTTATAGGCCAACTCAGGCTCACTTTATTCGTTTGTCTATCTGACGATCCATGGTATGATGAACAAGTATGCCCCAGACGGGCTTTCTGCCCACGGCATTTGCCTATGGGTAATCCCAAGGAAAGGAGACTTGACCGTCTTGGAAACGCGAAATTACGAGTTAATGTTGGTTGTCAGTCCTGAGCTTGATGGAGAGGCGCTCGATGCGGTCCTTCAGCGAGTTCAACGATACCTCGAGGCCGCTGAGGCTCAGGTAGTCAGTTTCAAGAGCTGGGGGCTCCGGCGCCTAGCTTACACTCTGAAAGGCCAACGCGAGGGTCGCTATTACTTAGTCCTCTTCACAGCGAACTCTCTGGCAATCAGTGATCTGGACCGGAGCATCCGCCTCGTAGAGGGTGTACTACGTCACCTCATCACCCGTATGGAGACTGAGATGCCGGAACCCACCGAAGAGGAACCGAGGAAAGCCGCGCCAGAGCCGGTCGAAGAAGCTACGCCGGAACCCACCCCCGAACCAGCCAAGGAAGCCACACCGGAGTCCGCGCCAGAGGCAGTCGAGGAAGTCACACCGGAACCTACAACGGATCCGGAAGGCGATTCGCCCAGCGACTCTGAGTAGTCGGGAGAAGGAAACCACAGACACAAAAAGCCCGTTCGTTCTCTATCCAAGGAGTCATCCCGATGACACGTGGGCTCAACAAGGTGATGGTGATCGGTCATCTAGGGCGTGATCCGGAAATGCGGTTCACGTCTAACGGTCGGCCCGTCGCTTCGTTCAGCGTAGCCACCGCGCGGGGATGGACGAATAGTGATGGCGAACACCAGGAAGAGACTGAGTGGTTCCACGTCGTGACCTGGGGAGGACTGGCTGAACTGTGCAAGAAACGACTCCAGAAGGGCTCCCAGGTTTTTGTTGAGGGTCGATTTCAGACCCGCTGCTGGGGAGGTCCGGACGGCGAGCGCCATTACAGAACCGAGTTGGTAGCCCAGGAGATCATCTTCCTTAACGATCATGAGAGCCCTGACGAATCGGCAAGACACAGCGAGTCCCATACGTCGGGCGTTGATCGACCATAATTGAGAGTACCGAGAGTACAAGGAGAACAAGAGAGTGAGCGAACAGAGATCACGGCCACGGCGCCGCAGTTTCACCCGTCGCCGGAAAGTTTGCCAGTTCTGCACTGAGAAGATTGAGCACATCGACTACAAGGATGTGGCATTGCTGCAGCGGTACGTCAGCGATCGCGGCAAGATCCGTGCCCGTCGTCAAACCGGAACCTGCGCTAAGCATCAGCGCCCGTTGGCATTAGCCATCAAGCGCGCGCGGCACATCGCCTTGCTGCCGTTCGTTGCAGACCTTGATCGCTAATACAATGAACACAGCTACCGGGCATAGGGAGACCTATGCCCGGTACTCATATCGACAACTGATAAGCAGAACTTGAAGAGCATGACTAAGCAAAAACACTCCCATAGACGACTTACCCGCCGGCAGCTCGCGCGACGAGAACGAGAGCACCGCACCCAGAAACTGATGACGTGGATCGCCATCGCCGTTGGTGCAATCATTGTGCTTGTCCTGGCCTATGGTTCCATCTCAGAGATTCTCAAAGCACGCACCCCTGCTGTGACGATCGGCGAGGCAGCCATTATGGCCAACGACTTCAAAGCGCGCCAGTCGTACGAGCGTTGGATGACCGAGCTCAAGATATACCAGTATCAGAACTATATCACGCAACTTAGGGCCCAGCAGCCGGAGGCCACAGCCACAGAGACCAATACAGAAGAAACCGCGCCAGCCACAGTCAATGACAGCACCGACGCCCTCACGGAGCAACTGCAGTACACCGTGAGCAACCTGGAACAGCAGCTGTCGCCGGACTTCACCAATGTCTACGCCGGGCAAGTGCTCGATGCCATGATTGAGGAGGAGTTGGTCCGGCAGGAGGCTGTTAAGCGCGGTCTGAGGGTTAGCGATGACGAGATACAGCAGAGCATCGAACTCACGGTGGGCTATGATCGCACAGCTGCCACCAGCGGGCTGACCGATGCCGAAACTTTGACTGACACCGCCGCCGCGCTAGGTCAGCCGGATTTCGATGAGGTGTACGAGCAGTTCAACACCAATGTACTCAAGACTGCACAGTTCGCGGAGAAAGACTTCCGCGCAATGATCACGGCACAATCCCTCAAGCAGAAACTAATGGATGAACTCGCTGGGGACATAGACAGAGCTCCTGACCAGGTTGAACTCACAGTCTTCACCGTCGACACTGAGGACGAAGGCTTGGCCCTTAAGAGCCGGATGAACGATGACGGGGAGGACCCGGCCGTATTGGTCGAAGAGCTGTCTCAAGACGAAAGCACCACTTCGGCCGGCTATGATCTCCCCTGGCTACCACAGGGGTATCTGGATGTCCAGTTTGGCATCGAGCTGGAGGAAGCCGCATTCAATACGCCAGTGGGCAAGGCCTCCCAGCCCATCTTGGGAACGGGCGAGCAGTACTTCGTGATCTACGTCAAGGAACATGAAGAGCGTGAGCTCAGTGAGGATCTGCTAGCGCAGGCGGAACAGCAGGCCTACGAGGGATGGCTCTCCACCACCAAAGGCGAACTGGTCAAGTACCTGGACTGGGAAACTGCGATCGTCACGGAGTAGCGAGCAGCGCTGCAAGCAATCCGCATTCACTACCAGAATTGGGCCCTTCGTTGAAGGGCCCAATCACTTTCTGAAAGTATGCTGGAGAAGGTCCGTCCACATCTACACGCTGCGCCGCGCATCAATCACATTCGGGATCTGCTCTATTTTCGCCAGAGCCCACGCGAGGGTCTTAAGATCCGGAACATCCAGCGTCATATAGAGGGGTAGAATGTGATATCGGTCTCGCTTGCCCGTGCTCAGCGACGACAGGTTGATCTTGCGGTCGGCCAGAATGCCCGAGATATCGTGGATTAGGCCTGACCGATCATATGCCGTCACCGTGACCTGCACCGCAAACGTGCGCTCTTCAGTCCCCCACGCGACCTCGATCAATCTCTCCCGATCACTAGCAGTCATGTTGAGCACATTACTGCAATCCCGCCGGTGTACCGTCACACCCCGGCCCCGCGTGACATATCCGATGATATCTTCACCGGGCAACGGACTGCAACATCGAGCCAGATGCGTCAGCACACCGCCTGTACCACGGATACTGATATCAGCCGTCTCAATCTCCGGCGCCGGCGGCACAACGGCCTCCTCCGGCCAGAGCTCTTCTTCTTCGTCTTCCTTACGCTCCCGAACGTGCTGCGCCAGACGGTTAACCACAGCATCGCTGCTGAGGTCCCCCATCCCAAGGGCCGCTAGGAATTCCTCAGCAGAATTGAGGCGTTTCCTGAAGAGCTCAAAGACCTCGTTCTCGGAGAGCGTGAGTGAGAGGCGCTTGAGAATCTTCTCCAGCACCTCCTGGCCCCGCGCGATGTTCTCTTCGCGTCCCTGGCGCCGGAACCAATGCCTGATCTTCTGCCGAGCCCGACTAGTTGTGACGTACCCCAGATCCTCATTCAGCCAGTCACGGCTGGGGCCGCCCTTGCGACCCAAAATGATCCGTACCTGATCGCCCGTCTGCAACGGATAGTCAAGATTGGTCCACCGGCCATTCACACGCGCCCCCCGGCACCCGTGGCCCACCTCGGTGTGCACGTAATAGGCGAAGTCCAAAGGTGTGGCACCGACCGGTAGATCAATCACCCGACCCTTGGGTGTGAATGCAAAAACCCGATCCTGGAAGACATCCAGTCGAATCGAGTCGATGAACACGCGAGCATCCTTGGTCTCGCTAGTCAGCTCCTTCACGCTCTGCTGAATGGACGAGACCTGCTCCATGAGCTGGGAGTTCACGTGGACGCCGCTCTCCTTGTATCGCCAGTGAGCCGCATAGCCATATTCGGCGAAGTAATCCATCTCGCGCGTACGGATCTGGATCTCAAGAGAAGCGCCATCCTCCCCGATGACAGCTGTGTGGAGGCTCTGGTACCCATTGGGCTTGGGATGTGCCACATAATCGTCAAACTCGCCAGGTACCGGCTTCCACAGGCTGTGCACAACACCCAGGACCTGATAACACTCTGGCTCGGTGTCCACCACCACCCGCAGCCCCTCGACATCATAGATCTGGGCGAAGGGCACATTCTTTCGGCGCATCTTATGGTAGATACTGTAGATGTGCTTGGTGCGCCCCTTGATCTCAGCATGCATCCCGCTGGACGCCAGAGCCACGCGAAGTTGCTGCGCGTGCCCCTGGACCCGTTCGTTCCGCAACTCGCGGCGCGTCGCAAGCAAGTCCGCCAGTTGGTAGTACACCTTGGCGTTGAGATAGCGGAAGGACAAGTCCTCCAATTCGGCTTTCCAGACCCAGATACCCAAGCGATTGGCCAGCGGGGCAAAGATCTGCAACGTTTCTCGGGCCATACGGATTTGGCTGTCGGGTGAGAGATACTCCAGCGTACGCATATTGTGCAGACGGTCCGCAAGCTTGATGAAGATGACACGCACGTCGTCGTTAGCCATCGCCATCAGCAGTTTGCGCAGACTCTCCATCTCCTGGAGATTCCGCACGCGAGCGGAATCCTCCTGCACGCGCTTCTCCACCCTCTCCAGCTTGGTGACACCCTCGACCAGAACCAAGATCTCTTCGCCGAATTGCCGGCGGATCTCCTCGCGAGTGATCTCACTATCTTCCAACACATCATGCAACAAGCCAGCGGCAATCACCGCTGGCTCGAAATTCAACTCCGCCAAAATGTGGGCCACATTCAGCGGATGGATAATGTACGGCTCGCCGGACTTCCTGTCCTGACCCTCGTGGGCCACCTCGGCCATAGCATAGGCACGCCGAATCAGGGCGCGTGCTTCAGTTGCCGCAACACCCTGCGGAAGCTCCTCCAAGATCTCATTGATCCGCTCAGCCAAGGCCCTCTCCCCTCCCCCGTAGTGATTGTATTATCGTGGGGCGAAGGGGAAAGTCAAGGGGAGGCAGATTCAGCACTGTGCTCCAGCAAAATCGCCCTGGCGTTTTCTGCCTCAAAGTCCACGAGCGTGAGATAGTTAACTGACAGCACAGAGACAATAGCATCATGCTCATCTTGGTGAATGTGTGAGAACACCAACCAGAGTCGGTCTGGCGAGCCTCCGATTGAGCTCATGATGGACTGCTTCTTCTCATCCACCGACCGACTACGAATCCAACGGCCATAAATGATGTCATCACTCACGCAGTCCATAGTTGCTTCACCGCGCCAACAC
>JAGHDT010000334.1 GCA_021159805.1 Anaerolineae bacterium | reverse complement strand
GGACATCGACCCCTACGGAGGCGAAGTACCACTTCGCCCTACGCAGAACCGCGCCCTACATCGCCTGCCCAGGCAAGACAGCCGCCACAAAGCCCAGCTCCTTCTCGATACGGCTCACATCATAGACCGCGTCATAGGCGTGGCCCGGCTGCTCGAAATAGCTCACGTCCACCGTGTCGTCCCACCATCCCCGCAACACGTCGGCCACGGGATCGGCCACCCACGCTTTGGGTGCCGTGGCGTTGAGGATCCGCACGCCCGGCGTGTGAGGAGCCTCCGCCGCCAACGTGAACGCGCGGACCGCGTCGCTCAGCGCCATGACCGTGATGCCCCCCAGTGCCCACTGTCCCAGCGGGCTCACACGCCGTGGCTCGGGCAAAGCCTTGTCATCCGCGATGGAGGCCAGCCGCAGGTTAATCACATCGGTATCATCATTCTGGCGCTGGTAGTACTTAGTGATCTCCTCCATCAGATACTTCGAGACACCGTACCCATCGCGGTCCAGACAGGGGTGCTCGTCGGGGATCGGGAGGGCCAACGGTCGGAACTTGGTGCTCTGCATACCGACGGCAGCGATGGAACTGGCCATGACGAACTTCCGGCAGCCGTGATCCATCAGATAGCGCATCAAGCAACGCGTGCCCTCAACATTGACCAAGATCCCGTCGCGCTCCAGACATCCGCCGGTCACGGCTGCCAGATGGACGACGACGTCGACATCGTATGCATCGAGTTGGCGCAGGTCCTCAAATTCGCCAAAGACGCCGCGCACCCAAGGAGCGCCCAGACCCGGATTGCGCCGACTCATACAGACCACATTGTGCTTTCCAGCCATCGCTTTGGCAAGTGCCTTACCGATGAAGCCACTTGCGCCGGTAATCAGAATCGTGCTCATGCGTTCGGCTCCCAGTTGATGACCATCCCCAGAACACTCAGATCGCCATCGTTGATACGCTCATACATCGCCGGCGCATCGCTGTAGACCACACGGTGTGAGATGGTCTTCTCCCAATCCAGAGCGCCCATCGCGACATTCTTCAAGACAGCGCGGCGGCAGGGCTGCAGCCCGTCATCGCACGGGAAGAACATTTGAAGCCGCTTGCCGTGCGGTACCAGGAAATGGAATGAGACAGGCTCCGCGCCATAGTTCCCCTGCCACACGAACTTGCCCTGGGCCCGGCAGAGCGGGATCGCCTGATCGATGCACGCGGGAATACCCGTGCTCTCGAAGACAACGTCGGCGCCCTCGGGCGCGATCCGGCGAACCGCCGCGCCCACATCCTCGATCGACCCATCGATCACGTGGTCGGCACCCATCGCGCTGGCCACGGCCAGCCGCCCGGCATTGAGATCCACCGCGATGACCTGGCAGCCGCGGTGCGCGCAGGCTGCCACCACACCCAGCCCGATCAATCCGGTGCCGAAAACCACCACCGACTGCCCCATACGGGGATTGGCCATATCCACACCATACAGCGCCACGGCGGGCATCACGAACATGCTACCGACGTCCATCGGCACACCGGCGGGCAGCTTCTCAACGCCGTGGCTCGTGTGCGCCTTGGCCACAATATGCGAGGCGTGCGCACCCGACGCGCAGCTCACCTTGGTGCCGTCCGCCAACGTCATCACGTTGGTGTTGTTACCCCGACAGTAGACGCTGTCACCCTTCCGCAGATCATCGATGTCGGCCCCGACCGCCTCGATCACCCCGGTCGCCATATAGCCGGTGCACAGGGGATAGGGCCCCCACGAGATCTTGTTGCGAATGAGGGCGAACTCCGTGCCGATACTCACGCCGGAGTAGGCTGTGCGGATCAGGACTTCATCGGCTGCTACGGCCTTAAGGGACACAGCTTGTATGGCAAATCTCTGTTGCGCATCGCATATCAGTGCTTTCGCTTGCATAGGACCTCCTTACTCAGATGACGACGGTCGCGGGGATGAGCTAGTGCCCATCCCCGCGACCATTGTAGTCTTCAACGACAATTGGGAAACTTACTTGACAGTGATCTTGAAGCAGTGAGCGCACTGCACCGGACTTGTCTCGGGCAATCCCTTGATCTCCAGGCCGGCATCTGTGTGCGCGAAAGCGAGCTTGCCGTCGTAGCCCAACAGCTCCACGTTTTCGACCTCCGCGACCTTCAGACGATAGCCGCCAGAGCCGGTGGTGAAGCTCTTGATCAGAGCTTGCCCATCCTCGGGCCACGCCATCTGGAACGCGTAGACCGCCTTGCCCTTGCTGGTGAAGCGGAAATCGTCCGGTGTCCAGTCCAGGGCATCCTCCCGGAAACGGGACTGCGAGGCATTGGTACTGCCCTCCATCGCCAGGAACCAGGGCCGCGTGCCGTAAATGCCCTCCTCATTGACCTTGTTCCACGCCGCCATGTCGCTCACGATCGACAGACACTCATCATCCAGCGTGCCGTCAGGCCGCTGGGTGAAGTTCAGCAACAAGTTGCCGTTCTTCGCGACAATGTCCACCAGCATCTCGATGACCTGTTGCGAGCTCTTGTAGATGCGGCGGACGTCATAGAACCACCCACCGACGCACGTATCGGTCTGCCACGGATACGGGAAGATGTCGTTCTGCACGTTACGCTCGATGTCCAGAACGCCAACCCTGTAGATAGCGGGGTTGCGGTCCTTTTGGTTGTAGACCGCGAGGTTCTGCCCGTTATGGTGGGCGGCATTAGTGTTGTAGAGGTGCGCTACGATCCCCAGGCCGTATTTGCCGAAGGGCACCGCACCATCGGAGTACAGCAAATCGGGATTGTAGGTGTCGATCAGGTCCTTGATGCGATCGAACCACCGTTTGTGCCACCAGGGGTTCTGGGTGTACCAGTTCTCGCCCTGACGCGCCACACGTGGCTCGTCGTGATTAGGATGATAGAAATCCTCGTAAGCCGGATCATTGCCGTCATAGGGCACACCGGCATAGGGCCCGGTCTCATCGTGCCCCTTGTTATGCGACCACCAGGCGAAACTGGCACCCAGGTGCTCGCTCACCCCGAAGCGTAGTCCGAGCTTTTGCGCGGCAGCCTGCCAGAGCCCCACGATGTCCTTCTTCGGCCCAACCTTCACAGCGTTCCAACGATTGTGCGCGGAATCCCAGTTGTCGAAGTTGTCGTGATGCACGGCCTGAGCGAAGAAATACTTGGCACCGGCATCCGCGTAAAGCTCCATCAATCCATCGGGGTCGAAGTTCTCCGCCTTCCACGTCTTGACCACATCTTTCCACCCATACTTGGAGGGATGCCCGTAGACGCGCCAGTGATGCAAATACTGATCCGTCCCCTGCCGGTACATATTGCGCGCATACCAGTCACCGTACATCGGCACAGACTGTGGCCCCCAGTGCGACCAGATACCAAACTTGGCATCGCGGAACCACTCCGGGCATACATACTCCCGCAGCGAATCCCAAGCCGGCTCAAACGGCCCCTTCTGAATCGTCTCCCACTTATCCATACGACCTCCTAGTTAGAAATCCGGTGTTGTGCCCTGATCAGGCACTTCAGGGCCATAGCCGTGAAATCGATTCCACATCACACCGACCTGATGATACGATGATTGTCGAGCCAGTCAAACCGACCAACTATGGAGATCACTGAGTACACCCATCGATAGGCAGCAGCAGATCAGAGGGACGCCGGCGATGCCACGTGTCGCCGGCACCTAAACGGCCAAGCCGCGCGCCTCACGCTGGCACTTCCCGCACCTGAACAAACGACACCCCGGCATATCACCGGGGTGTCGTTCCGAGTCAGGGAAGCGTGGAACCAAGGCCTATTCCACCATCGTCGCCAAACACGCATCGACATCCATGCCCTGCCCAAGGATCTCGTCGAGGTGCACCATCCAGTCACTGATCGGAATCGACTGCGGACACTTGGCCTCGCACTCCCTGCAGGCGATGCAGGCGGCGGCGCGCTTATCCTCGTCCAACCGCAGGTAGCGCTCGCGGGCCTCATCCATCTTGTTGTACATCACGCCGCGGTTAAGAATGTCGAATAGCCCCGGGATGTTGAGCTCAACCGAGCATGGCAGGCAGTACTCGCACTTCGTGCACGGGATCGGGCAGAGTTCCTCGTATTTAGCGCGCACCTGGGCGACCAGCGCCTTATCGTCGTCGCTCATATTGCCCACACTGTAGGTGCCGGCGTTGGCCACGTTCTCCACTACGTGCTCCAGTGTGGACATACCGCTGAGCACCAGGGAGACCTCCGGCTGATCCCACAGCCAGCGCATGGCCCGCTCCACCGGCGTCTGCACCGTCGGCGCGGTATCCCACAGATCCTGCACCGGCTGCGGCGGCTCGACCAAACGCCCGCCCAAGAGTGGCTCCATGACCACCACGCCCAGGCCTTTGGATCCTGCATACTGCAGCCCCTTGGTGCCCGCCTGGTTATTGATGTCTATGTAGTTGTGCTGGATCTGGCAGAAGTCCCATTGATCGTACGCATCGATGATCATCTTGAAGGTGTCGAAGTTGTCGTGGAACGAGAAGCCCACGTGGCGAATCCGGCCATCGGCCAGCACACCGGCGGCCCACTTCAGGAGATCGAACTTCTGCACCGTCTCCCAGCGGGCCTTACGGAGGCCGTGGAAGAGATAGAAGTCGATGTGGTCCGTCTGCAACTTCTCCAACTGCTCATTCAGGATGCGCTCAGCATCCCCATCTGCCTCGATGGCCCACATAGGTAGCTTCGTAGCCAGGTTGACCTTCTCGCGGTAGCCATCCTGGAGCACGCGGCCCACAAAGCGCTCACTCTCGCCATTGTGATAGGGATAGGCAGTATCGATGTAGTTGACGCCGTGGTCGATGGCATAGCGGACCATCCGTGTCGCCAGGACCTCGTCGATGCTTGAGCGGTCCTTGGGATCAGTCGTCGGCAGCCGCATGGCCCCGAATCCCAAAGCGGACACTTCCACACCTGTGTTTCCGAATTGACGATATAACATGGGTTGCTCTCCTCCTTGTGGAACCACGCAACATTTCCCCCAGCAGATCCTACTGCATCACACCCTCTTCGTCAAATCGCGAATTCGCACAGAGCGTACGCATCTGCGGAACACCACATCCACCTGGATATCGCAGGGCACCCGATGGCATCTCCTGCCGTTGCACAGACGTGGCGAACCCAAAGGGTTCATGGTGGCACGTCTGCCGGGGGGGGCGGCACGCCCGGCTGTGGGAGGTAATACTCACGCGCAGAAGACGACCCACCGGGTCGTCTCTACAGCGAACTACCATGTCCGAGACATTGTCCGGCAATCCACGGCAACGCCGTTGTACAGGGCTGTTGCATATGAGCAGAGGGCAGGCTCTAAATCCACTTGCCTCAGGATTCAGAGTATCTTCGGTGTATCTCCCGGGTGAGTTCAGTGTCCAAGACCGTCGAGAGGCCACGCCGCCTGTTCCTGTTCCCCCCAACAGGCCGTGAAGCGGAGGCTGCACGGTTACGGCGGATTCGCGGCCCAAACCAAGATCGTCAAACACGCCCGGGATTAGCCGTGCCGGAAAAGCGGCCTACAATCACTGGAGATGCAGCACAGGGACCGGCAATTGCGGCAGTCGAGCGAGAGTGCATCCGCCCCTGAAGTGAGGCAAACGTGAACAAATGGCGCGAGGTCCTGAACCAAGTCCGCCTGATGAACGAGGCCCTGCATAACAACGGGGCCATCGATATGCGCCCGGCGTGGCGCGCGTTGGGGTACCGTGAGGCCGCGGGCGAGCCGGAACCGGTGGTCTGGGCGGCGGCGTTCCGCCGTGTGCTGATGGAAGATACCCTGCGCCTCTACGCGGGCAACCGGCTGTGCGGCAGCCACGCCGGGTGGTTCGTAGAGACCCTGCCCCAGGACATGGCACCAGAACAATATGATGTGCTGGTCGCGGAGCACAACGCGCGTGGGCGGCGGGACTTCTGGGCCGGGTGGGACCACACGGTCGCCGACTACCCAACCCTATTGGCCGTGGGCGTGCGCGGCATCCTCGATCGCGCGCACACCTCGCTGGAGACACACCCCCACCCACAGGAGCAGGCCGTCCTGTATGGCATCATCCTCGCCCTGGAGGCCTTCTCGGCCTATATGCTGCGCTGGGCCGAGGCTGCCGAGACGCACGGCGACGCCGATATGGAGGCAGTGGCGCGGCACGTGGCAATGGAGCCACCGCGCACGTTCCGCGAAGCGGTGCAGCTTATCGCCTTCACACACCTCGTCTTCGAGAGCGAGGGGCGCCACCACATGGCCCTGGGCCGCGTCGACCAGTACTTGCTGCCCTACTACCGGCGCGACATTGAGGCCGGACGGCTCAGCCGTGAGGAGGCATTGGACCTCCTCTGCCGTCTGTGGGTAAAGCTGGCCGAGAACGGCAGCGTGCAGAACATCTGCATCGGCGGCCTGACGCCCGAGGGCACCGACGCCACCAACGAGGTGTCGTACCTCTGTTTGGAGGCCACCGAGCTGGTGCACTCCCCCTACACCAACCTCTCCGCGCGGTTCCACGACGCCACACCCGAGGCCTTCTACCGCGCGTGCTTCGACGTGATACGCACCGGCGTGGGCTTCCCGGCAATCTTCAACGACCACGTGCTCATTCCCGGGCTGGTGGAGATCGGCATCCCGGTTGAGGTCGCGCGCGATCACTGCATGGTCGGCTGCATCGAGACGATGCTCGCAGGCCGCCAGCCGGCGTGGTCGGACGGGCGCTACAATATGGCGCTGCAGCTCACAAACGCGCTGCACAAGGTGCAGGGCCATCCGGAGCTCTCCTACGATCTCCTGGTCGACGCCTTCGAGGCGGAGATGCGCACATCAATCGCCGCCTATTGCCAAGATTTCAACGCACATATCACCGCATACCCGGCGGACAAGTTCCCTGACCCGTTCCTCTCGGCGCTCACACGCGACTGCATCGGGCGGGCCAAGGACGTCAACGCCGGCGGCGCCGAGTACCGACGTATGCACGGCGTCGCCGTG
>JAGHDT010000403.1 GCA_021159805.1 Anaerolineae bacterium | reverse complement strand
GCACTGCTCTGGCGGTACATCCATCTGCGCCCCCGACCTTTTCCTCTATGCGGCGGCGCAGATGGATGTACCGCCAGAGCAGTGCATCGTCGTTGAGGATGCACACTCCGGGGTCCAGGCAGCCCTGGCTGCCGGCATGATCGCCGTGGGCATCGGCCCCGTCGAGCGCGTCGGCGACGCACACTTCCGCTACGACACAACGGCCGACATCGATCTGGACCAAATACTGGCAGCGCTCGACTGAGACATTCATCCCAAACTCAGGGTGCCGACGGGAAATCATCTTTGAGGTAATCATGCAGGCGAACTCCGAACACCACGAACACGACATCATCATTATCGGAGCCGGCGTGGTCGGCGCGATGGTGGCACGCTTCCTCTCCCGCTACGATCTGGACATCCTGTGGATCGAGAAGGAAAGCGACGTCTGCACCGGCGCGACGTCGGCCAACTCCGCTATCATTCACGGTGGCTATGCCGCCACGCCTGGAACGCTCAAGGCAGAGATGAACGCCAAGGCGAGTCCGATGTGGGATCAACTGGCGGCAGACCTGAACTTCGACTTCAGCCGCTGCGGAACCTATGTCGTCGCCATCGGGGACGAGGAACGCGAAGCGCTGGAGATTGAAGCCGCTCACGGTGCCGCCAACGGCATCCGCGTGGAGATCATCTCCGGGGATGAGATGCAGCGGCGGGAGCCGCTGGTCAACCCCGACACGATGGGCGCGCTCTACTGCCCGGTGGGCGGGATCTGCGATCCCTGGGATGTCACCATCGCCGCGGCCGAGAACGCCGTGATGAACGGCGTGACTCTCAAACGCCTGACCTGCTTCGAGGACTTCATCTGGAGTCCGGCAGATCCGAAACGCATCACGGGGATCAAGACCAACTGGGGCAACTTCTACGGACGGTGGGTCATCAACGCCGCCGGGATCTACAGCGACAGTGTGATGCACAAGGCCGGTGTGCGCCCCGAGTTCAAGATCAAGGCACGGCGTGGCGAGTACTATATTCTCGACCAAAACCGATTCACTATGAACAGCGTGCTCTTCCCCGTACCGACCAAAGTCAGCAAGGGCATTGTGGTCACCACGACGTTGCACGGCAACACCATCGTCGGGCCCAACGCCGAGGAGTTGGAGGACAAAGAGGATACCGCGGTCACAGCCGCCGGGCTGGACGAGGTCTGGAACGGCGCCCGCAAACTGGTGCCGTCCATCAACAAACGTGACGTCATCGCCATCTTCGCCGGACTCCGGCCAGGCGGCAACGCGCCGTCGGCCAAGCCCGGCGTGGCCTACCACCGCGACTTCATCATCGAGATCCCCCGCGAGGTCAGTGGTCTGGTCAACCTGGGTGGGATCGAATCACCCGGACTGACAGCAGCCCCCGCGATAGCCGAGCGGGTGGTCGAGCTGCTGCAGGCAGCCGGTGAGACCCTGCAGGAGAAACCGGACTGGGACCCCATCCGACCCGCCCGCCCGGTGCTCCGACAGCTGTCCCACGAAGAACAAGCTGCGCTGGTCAAACAGGATCCCCGCTATGGCCGAGTCATCTGCCGCTGCGAGAACGTCACCGAGGGTGAGATCATAGCCGAGATCCACGCGCCGATCCCTGCCGACACGTACGACGCCATCAAGCGCCGCACGTGGCTGGGGACAGGACGTTGTCAGGGCTCCTTCGACATGCCCCGTGTGGTGGACATCCTGGCCCGCGAACTGGCGCTTGATCCTTTGGAGGTCACCAAGAAGGGACCCGGATCCGGCTTCTTGGCGCGCGAGACGAAGATAGCGGGGCCGGGATAGAGACCGATGAGAGAGAACTACGACGTTATCGTGATCGGCAGTGGCCCCGGCGGATTGGCGGCGGCAAGCGCGGCGAAGAAAGCCGGCGCGGACGATGTCCTCATTCTTGAGCGCGATCTGGAACTGGGTGGCATCTTGCTCCAATGTATCCACAACGGCTTCGGCCTTGAGACCTTCGGACAGGACCTCCCGGGCCCCAGCTATGCCCAACGTTTTGTGGACGAGGTAAGAGAGCTGGGCATCGATTACAGACTCGACACAATGGTGTTGGACGTTACGCCAGGTCGCAAAGTATACGCCACCAGCGCGCAGAGCGGCTTCTCGGAGTTCCAGGCCAAGGCGATGGTGATGGCTATGGGCTGCCGGGAGCGCACCCGAGCACAGATCCGCATCCCCGGACTACGCCCCGCCGGGGTCTACACCGCCGGCACCGCACAGCGATGGGTCAATGTGGAGGGCTACATGCCCGGCAAGCGCGTGGTCATCCTGGGATCCGGCGACATCGGCATGATCATGGCCCGGCGCCTCACCTTTGAGGGGGCCAAGGTGGAGCGCGTGCTGGAGGTGATGCCCTATCTGACGGGCTTGAGCCGCAACTACGTCCAGTGCCTCCTGGACTTCGACATCCCTCTGCAGCTCCGCCACACCGTCAAGCGCATCCTCGGCAAGGACCGTGTCGAGGCCGTGGAAGCTGTGGCTGTTGACGACCACTGGCAGCCGGTCCCCGGATCCGAGGAGATCATCCCCTGCGATACGCTCCTGCT
>JAGHDT010000095.1 GCA_021159805.1 Anaerolineae bacterium | reverse complement strand
GGATGAGTATCCCAGATCAAGGAGTATCCCATCTAGGGGCAGAAACCCTTCACGCTCAGCGACCGACAGCAGTTCCACGTAAGAAACGCAGACGACCCTAACGCGATTTTCGAAGCCTTGCAGCCGCCTGGCTGCACGACCTGCTGCCTCCGGGTCACGATCGAGACCCAACAGCCTGCCACGAGGTGCGCTCTTCTCCAGTATTAAGACAGCGTGACCGCCACCGCCTATCGTAGCATCCAGATAGGCTCCATCTGAGCGAACCGCCAACCCCTGCAGGACCTCGTGAACCAAAACGGGGACATGTTGGGGCAGCTCAGCTGCACCCGTGTCCACCGGGCTGTCATCCATCTGGTTCGGACCCGCCGAACCTAGATCTGGAGGCTCTCCCATACCGCAGGATCTTCATCCACTGTCTCCATCTGATTGTCGTTCTGGATCCTCCACCGCTCCGGATCCCACAGTTCAATGAAGCTTTCTAGCCCGACGATCACGACATCAGACGATAGATCCATCCCTGCATAGTCTCTCAAACGATCGGGGATCAAAACACGACCCTGCCGGTCTAGCTCCAGATTGATCGCATCGGCGAAAAGCTGACGCCGCAGCGAACGTGCACGGCGATCCGTGATCGATAGCGAGGTGACTTTCTCCGATATTTCCTTCCAGACGTCGATGGGATATACTGCTAGACAACGATCAAAGCCACGCGTAACCACGACTTCGGTTGGCAATCCCTCCCTGAAGCGAGATGGAATCGTCAACCGTCCTTTGTTGTCTAGCGTATAGGAGAACTGACCCAAGAACATAGTATTCCCCACCAACAGGTCATTCCTTAGGGAAACAGTTGTACATACCCCCCACCTTTCCCCATTTCCTCCCACCAATGTCCACAGTATACAATAGATCACCCCACCACGCAATAGGAAATCCCAAATTCCACACGATTTCAGTGCAGAATTTGGGATATTGCACGTCCGTGACAGCCTTTTCACTTGTGGCGGTGCTCAGCATGGCTATAATGCAGCCACTATGCTTCAGATCGAACGCATCAGAAAAGACATCATATCCCTCGGTCATCAAGCAGCCCAAGACCGGCAGATACACCGAAAAGCACTGATCTTGGCACAAATCTGGCTGGATGAAGCAGCGGAAGCTGACCAGCTGCGCGCACATGTGGCGCCGCTGCTGGATGACAACAGCGCGGAAGCGGTCCGCTGGCAGGGCGGCATCCCCTGCTCACCGGGCAAGATCAACCACCACCACCCCACTGAAGATGTCCCGTTGGCAGATCTGGTGCTGATCGGCGTGGATGGCTCGCAGATCTACCCCGATCGCCAAGCGCTGGCCCTCTACTACCTACTTCAGATTGGGGCTCTGATCTTTCGCTTCGACGGCAACGCCCCCACCGTACATACGCGGGAGTGGCTGCGCTACGACAAGGCAGACCTGTACGATGATCGAGGGTATCTGATCGACGGGGAGACGCTGGGCATGGAGCGTATGGTCAAGGAAATGGAGGTACTCGCCGATCTCGCCGAGCGGGAACGGCGTCGCGCCACCAACCCAATCTTCGCGCTCTCAGACGGCCCTTTGCTCTGGCCCTACGTGGAACGAGGCAACCGGACCAGCACGCACTTCACCGCCTATCTGGGAGCCCTGCGCAACGTGCAAAAGGCGGGCGCTATCCCGGTCGGCTACGTAGACCGCCCCGGCGGACAACCATTGCTGGACCTGCTGTGGGCCGGACAGCTGGCCTCCGAAGAGCTAGCCACCCGCATAGGAGAGAATCCGCTCAAGATGCTCTCCGACGTCGAGCTTATGCTCGAAGTTCTGCCACCCGGCGCCTGGACACCGTGGTACACGCGCGCGACAGCCACAAACCGACGCCACGCGGAGGATGGACAGGAGATCTGGTTCTGCTACGCCAATCTCGGTACCCAGCGGAGCCCGGCCATTGCGCGCATCGAGGTGCCCGCGTGGGCCGCGGGCCAGGACGCATCGATGACTGCGCTGCAGGCCGCGCTCCGGCACCAGGGCTCAGTGCTGGACGGCTATCCCTACGTCCTCGCGCGGGCGCACGAGGAGGCTCTGGTCACAACTCAGGACAAGACGTCGCTGGAACAGGCGATCCAGCGCGAGCTGTTCAGCGTCGGTATCCTGGCCCAACCCTCCAACAAAGCCAGGCAGAAGCTGCTGCTGGGCCTGAAATAGCACCACGCGCAAGGAGACCTTATGGCTACGACCGCCCAGACCATCATCGTCGGCAACGTGCTGCGCGCGGATATCCGCGGCTTCGTGATCGCGTCACGCATTCCGGAGCCGGACGTACCGACCTTCGGCACCTTCGTCAGCGCGCCGATCCAGCAAGGACGCGCCGCCGTCATCGGCCTGGTTCACAATATCAGTCTCCAGGACGATCCTTTCCTCCGCAACCTGGCCGTGACTGTGACGCCGGGGGATCCACGCTCCGAGGAGATCATCAAGGACCAGCGCGAGAACCGGGTCATCCCGGTGGAGATCGAGGTCGCATCCGTGGGTTACCGCCTCAATGGGAGATCAGCCTACGTCTACGGGTTCCCGCCCCAACCGCCGATGGTACTCAGCAGCATCACGGTCTGCGACAACGACGCCATCCGGAAGGTTACCGCCTCTCCGGACTTCCTGCGCACGTTGTTGGACAACCTGGATGTCCCGACAGACGAACTCATCCCCGCCGCGCTGCTGCGTGCCGCACAGCTACGCCCGAAGGCGGAACGGGGCGACTTCCTCCTGAGCGCCGGCAGATACCTGGCTCACTATCTGGGGCGCGACCCCCTCCGCCTGGAGCGCATCCTCACCCGGATTGATCAGGACTGATAGCGTCACTCCTGACGCCTGTCAACCCAAGCCACAGCCCGCTCGTCCGAGGGGGGAGACAGCAAACAGAAAGCTGGGGCACAGCCATTGCGCCGTGCCCCAGCTGCGCTTCTGAGGGCAACTACGTCACGCCGGCTACACTATCCTGCGCGGCCTTCCTTCACCGCGGCGATAAACGCCGCAGCGCGGCCCTGCAACTCAGCCATATCGCCGGCGTCGAGCAGCTTCTGGTTGACCAGGCTGCTTCCTACACCCAACGCGGCAGCACCCTTGCGGATGAACTCAGCCGCATTGTCCAGACTCACGCCGCCCACCGGCACAATCTCAAGCTGCGGTAGCGGTGCGCGAATAGCCTTGATCATCGCCGGCCCACCGAAGCTGGCCGGGAAGAGCTTGACCATGTCGGCCCCAGCCTCCCAGGCCGTCAAGGCTTCAGTCGGCGTCATAATGCCCGGCATCACGGGGATGCTGTAGCGATTGCAGAGCGCCACCACCTCCACTTTCAGCGTAGGGGCCACCACGAAGCCGGCCCCGGCCAGGATCGCAGCGCGCGCCGTCTCGGCGTCGAGCACCGAACCCGCGCCGAAGAGCACCTCTTCACCGTAGCGTCGTGTGGCCTCTTCAATCACCGCCAGCGCCCCCGGCGTCGTCATCGTCACCTCAATCACCCGCACACCGCCGTCCTTGATGGCATCGGCAGCGGCAATCAGCTGGTCCGAAGTTTGCGCCCGCATAATGGCAACTACGCCGGTCGAGCGGATGAGATTCAGTTTCTGAGTCTTGTTCACGTGGATCCTCCTGTGTATCTTAACGTTGAAACGTTTGGACGTTCAAACATTTTGACGTTGTTACCTTGACGTGCGCTTACCGCCACCGAGGACGTCCTCTTTCATCAGCGACTGCACCTCGTCCTTGGAGACGATCGGCAGATCAAACATCAGCGTCTGCTTGATGCGCGTCGCCGCGTCACCGACCAGGACGCCCTTCTCAATGCCATCAGCGGTGAAGCCTTCGCTGAGCAGGCCGTAGTAGAAACCGGCATTCCAGGTGTCCCCACCACCCAGGCGGTCCCAGAGCGTGATCGGCTTGACGGCGGGCGAGCGGAAGAAGCTGCCGTCTGCATCGGCTGCAGCGGACTCCCAACGGTGCTGCTCAAAGGTATCGGGGTGGCGGATGGTGACCGCCACAATCTTGGTGTTGAAGCGCTTGTGGATCTCGGCGGCGAAAGCCTGGATGTCCTCATCCTCGATGTGGCCCATATCACCGTCCACGATCTGTTGCGCCGAGTACTGCCCACAGCCCAAGCCGTAGATCTTTGCCATATCCTCAATCGAAGTGATAAGGATGTCGACATGATCAACAAGGATCGGCGTCATTACATCGCACGCCTGTTCAGCGCTCCAGAGAGTCGACCGGTAGTTGTAGTCAAGGCCCACCAGACAGCCCTCCGGCTTGTTCTGCATCGCCTCCATAAATGCGGCGCGCAGATAGTTGCGAGTATAACCGCTGTGCGTCGCCAAACCAAAAGATATCCCCGAGGTATGGAGGAGCTCGCACTCTTTCAGCGCCGCGGCCCAATCCACCATCCCGGCATCCAAACGCGAGGCGGCAGAGAACTGGCGTTGGTAGACACCGGTGTTCTTGCGCGGCGTCCGCCCGATCTCATAGATGAACCGGCCGATAGGTTCGGTCTTCGGCGCCCAGACGATGTGATCGGTATTCAGGCCATTCTCCCGTGCGGTATTCCTCAGCATGAAGCCGTAAGGGTTCGCCGGCACCCGGGTGATGAAACCGGAGGGAATACCGAAGCGCGCCAGCCCCATACCCAACGTATACTCGCTGCCCGCCATCGAGAGATGCACCATTCGGGTGCGCTCCGGGCGCTGATCATCGGCGGGGGTGTCGCGGAGCATTACCTCGCCAAAGGTAACGAAGGCCGGTCCCTTGCCGTCAAAACGGCTGAGATCGTCCTTCGTAATGTCATACTTCAGTGCTGCCTTTTCCATCGTAGCGTCCTCCTGTGACAGCCGATTGGATCGTTGCCCTTCAGGATAAGCCACTCCCCGATATGTGCAAGTGGTTCTCTGTTTGCCACACCAGCGTTGTCGCCCCGATGGCAACAAACACCGGTTGGAGGCACGAGACACCAACTTATCTCATCGCATTACGCCGGAGTACGGTAGCCGATGATGCTCTCACAGAGAAATCTCCCAGCTCACTGTGATGGTTCAGCGCCCGACCCCTGACGGAAGCAATCCCTCCCTGCTACAAGGCAACGACTGGAATGAACCCACTCGCAAGGGGAGCCTCGAAAGCCCTGCTGTGTCTCGGGCTAATAGCGGCCAACGCGCTCGACGCCCTCGTCCACAGCCAGCATGACCGCGTCAAAGAGCTGTTTCATCAGCTCATATTTGACCGTCTGCATAGCAGAATCATCCCACAGATTGGCGAACTCATCCGGATCAGCCTCCAGATCGTACAACTCGCCCATCGCTTGGCCGTGGTAGACCACAAGCTTGTAGCGGTCATTGCGCAGCATGTTGGCGTGGCTTGCGAAAGTTCGATCCAATGCGTCGTGGTACTCACAGCGCACGAACTCCCGGTGCACGGCGGGATCTGCGGCGCCGGTGAGAATCGGGAGCAGCGAGCGCCCCTGGATGTGGGGCGAAACTGGCAGTCCAACCGCCTCCAGAAGCGTCGGCACGATGTCCGTGAGCTCGACCAGGGCCCCTGTCTGCAGGCCGGCCTGGAGGTGGCCGGGCCACGAGATGATCAACGGCACGTGGACCAACCCTTCGTAGAAGCGACAGCCCTTCCACAGTAAACCGTGATCGCCCAGCATCTCGCCGTGGTCACTGGTGAAGATCACGATCGTATTCTCACGCTGGCCGCCGGCTTCCAGGGCATCCAGCATCCGGCCGACCTGATCATCAATCAGTTCGATCTGAGCATAGTATGCCGCCACCATACGGCGCGCGTCGTAACTCTCCGGCGAGATCGGAGTCTCCGTCTGGAAATCCGGCCCCCCGAAGCGCAGCTGCGTAGCCAGCTCCTCCTCGCGGAAGAGCGGCAGCGGCATAGACGCAGCGTCCATCCGCTCCAGGTAGGAAAGCGGCGGATCAAAGGCAGGATGCGGGTCGAAGGGATTCACGCTCATCAGCCACGGGCCCTCACGTTCCTCGGCTATGAAGGCGATGGCCTCCTCGGCGCACCACGTCGTCTGGTGATACTCGGCAGCGATGCCGGGCCGGCAGATGCCGGGGACGCGCCAGACACTGTCTAAATCCGCATCGTGTGCCGTTTCCCAGTCCACACCGTGATCGGCCAGCCACTGCTGGTAATCGTGCTCAGGCGTCGGCCAGAACTCCTCCGGCTGTGGGTGATGGCTCCACTTGAGGACGCGATAGCCGTAGCCATCCTCCGGGAACTGCTCCACACGCCCGTTGGCAGCGGTCAGATGCAGCTTGCCCGCCAGTCCCGTATCGTATCCCGCATCCCGCAGCGTGCGCGTGATCAGGCCCGGATGCTCGGGGAACCCTCCATCGCCGTTTCGGTTCACGTGTACCGTGCTGGGGTACTTCCCTGTCAGGAAGCTTGCGCGACTCGGCGTACAGATTGGGCTCTGTGTGGTCGCCCGCAGGAACGCCACCCCCTCGGCCACCAGCCGATCCAGATTGGGCGTCCGTATATGATCGTTCCCCAACGCGTGAATCGTATCGAATCGCTGCTGATCCGTGCAGATCCACAGGATATTCGGCCGTGTGTCAGACATAGTCTCTCCCCCTTTGTCCGTATCCCTCATCCTGCCAATCCAACGCGGGTAAGCATTTCAGGCTTACCCGCGTTGGATTGGGTTACCAGTCCGCCACCGAGCCGTCCTTATGCCACAGTCGCGGGGTCTCCCACGATCCATCGTTGAACTTGTCGGCCAGGGCTTCCTCGTCAAGTTCGATACCCAGCCCGGGCTTGGTGGGCAGATCGATGTAGCCATCCTTGACGACGAATGGCTCCTTCAAGTAGCCCTCCCCCAACGTCACGTGCTCCTGGGCGATGAAGTTAGGCGTGCAGGCGTCCAACTGGAGGCACGCAGCCAGCGCAATCGGCCCCAGCGGGCAGTGCGGGGCGATGGCGGCAAAGTACGCCTCGCCCATCGCTGCGATCTTCTTGCACTCCAGGATACCACCGGCGTGCGACAGATCGGGCTGCAGGATCGAGGCCGCCTGCTTCTCCAATACTTCACGGAAACCCCACTTGGTGAAGAGGCGCTCGCCCGTGGCAATGGGGATCGTAGTGCTGCGCGCCACCGTCACCATCGCATCGACGTTGTCCGGCAGGACCGGCTCCTCGATGAACATCGGCTCGTAGGGCTCCAGCGCCCGGGCCAGGCGGATCGCCATCGCCGGACTCACCCGTCCGTGGAAGTCGATGCCCACATCGACCTCCTTGCCGACCGCCTCGCGTATCATCGCAAAGCGCTCGACGTTCGCCTCCACTACCGCCGGGGTATCGACAATGTTGACCGCACCCAGGATACCCATCTTCAGCGCGGTGAAGCCCTGGTTCGCGCTCACCTTGGCGCTCTCGATGTACTCACCGTAGGTAT
>JAGHDT010000414.1 GCA_021159805.1 Anaerolineae bacterium | reverse complement strand
GGAGAAGAGTCTGACCAGGATTTCCACCGCCCGCAGGTTGGTCGCCAGGTAGTGGAGCTTCTCAGGGGCTGCGCCGGTGGCCTCAATAAAGCGCTCTAGGTTAACCAGTACGTGATCCGGGTTGCCGGTCTCTGAGAGCATGGCCAGTAGGTAGGGCAGCAGATCGCCAAAGCTCCGCCTCCCCGCTGCTCTTGACGCGATGCGCAGAAGGCGGCGGTGCGTTGCTTCCCAGTTTTCGAAGCCCAATGGAACCAGCCAATGGCGGATGCTCTCGGCGGGTAGGGTCTCCAGAAGCAACTCTCTCGACTCTCGGTGGACGCCCAAGGTCCTAGATCGTGGCTTGGCAGTCCTTTCAGGGTGTGGCAGCCATTATAGGAAGCGCGCAGGCCTTGTCAATGGGTGCATTGCAGGATGGGCGGGCGTTTGGGTTTGTTCCGCCGTCGGGCCAGCGAGTTGCGTGCCGCTGTCCTGCGATGGACCTTGGGCGTCTTGGCCCAGACCAGGCCGGATAGAGTGTCTAGCTGTGGGTCGAAAGTGCACGAGCCTCACTGTTTTCCCAGGGATGCATCCGTTGATGGGAGCCTGAAATGGCCCGTTTGGGTCATAGACGGGGGTAGTCTGACCGGATATCATAGTAGGCGCTGTCAAGGTTGCTGCAGATCAGGGCGGTTAGCAGGGCATCAGTGTACGGCCGATCTGTGATCATAACAGGAGGATAGGCGCAATGCTGACGAGTGTGGCTGACGTCATCAAGATGGGCAAAGATGTTGAGATGGTGGACCTGCGGTTCACCGATCTGTTAGGCATGTGGCATCACTTCACTATGCCTGCTGGTGAGTTGTCTGAGGAGCTTTTCGAAGAGGGTACTGGCTTCGACGGATCCTCAATCCGGGCGTTTAAGGAGATTCACGAGTCAGATATGATCCTGATTCCTGACCCTGAGACGGCATTTATGGATCATATCTTCGAAGTGCCAACCCTAATCGTCATCTGCGACATCTACGACCCCGTGACTTTACAGCCCTACACCCGTGACCCGCGCTACGTCGTCAAGAAGGCCGAGGCCTACCTCAAGCAGACCGGCATTGCCGACATCAGCTATTGGGGCCCTGAGGCGGAGTTCTTCCTCTTCGACAGTGTCACCTACGGAGGTGCCACCAACGAGGCCTTCTATCACATAGATAGTTCCGAGGGGTGGTGGAACAGCGGGTTGGCAGGTGGCAAGGGCGGTCAGATCTCGCCCAAGGGTGGCTATTTCCCAGTGCCGCCGGCTGATACCAAGCAGGATGTACGCAGCAAGATAGTGATGGCATTGGAGGCCGCCGGTGTTCCGGTGGAGATGCATCATCACGAGGTCGCCACCGCCGGACAGTCGGAGATTGACCTGCGATATGGGACGCTACTGGGTATGGCCGACAGCATCCAGATCTACAAGTACTTGGTCAAGAACGTGGCTCGCCAGAATGGCCTGACGGCTACTTTCATGCCTAAGCCGCTCTTTGGTGACAACGGCAGTGGTATGCACGTGCACTCGAGTCTGTGGCGCGGTGAGAACAACGTCTTCTTTGATGAGACCGGCTATGCGCAGCTATCTGACACAGCCAAGTACTATATCGGCGGTCTGTTGAGGCACGCGCCCGCGCTTCTGGCGATTGCTGCGCCGACGACGAACTCCTACCGCCGCCTGGTGCCCGGATATGAGGCGCCCGTGAACCTGGCGTACTCACAGCGAAACCGCTCGGCTGTGTGCCGCATCCCGATGTACTCGAAGAGCCCGAAGGCGAAGCGGGTCGAGTTCCGTGCGCCCGATCCCTCGACCAATCCCTATCTGTGCTTTGCTGCGATGCTAATGGCTGGGTTGGACGGTGTGCAGAACCAGATCGATCCGGGCGAGCCGATGGACAAGGATCTGTACGATCTCCCGCCGGAAGAGGCCGCCAGGGTCCAGCAGGTTCCGGGATCGCTGACTGCCGTGTTGGATGCCCTTGAAGCGGACCACGAGTTCCTGCTGAAGGGTGATGTATTCACACCGGATCTCTTGGAAGCCTATGTCAGTTACAAGCGGTCGGCGGAGGTTGACACCGTCCGGATGCGGCCACACCCGCATGAATTCACGCTCTACTTCGATATCTAGAGGGGGTGTCTGTATCGCTGGCTTGTCAAGAAGGTTGGCAAAGCCATACTGAGGCAGATGTACGGCCTTCTTGGCATCACCAGACCCGGTAAGTCTACTCCACAGCCAAGCGTTCAATGGTTTGGAGGAGATGGATGGGCGACGTGTTGCGTGGTCCACATCGAGAAGACTTGCCCGGGGTCTCGCCTGGCTATGGGTTGTTTGATCCATTCGACGTGCTAGAATTGGCCTAACAAGGACATGCTCCGGCATATGGGTATCGGGTGCCTTGGGCGATTCTAGAGATATGATAGACTCAAAATCAGCTTCATCACAGACGCCGATGGCCGCTGATGCGGACCTTGCACAGAGCGATCTTCGGTTGGCAGAGGTTGTGCTCACCCTCAACGAAATTGGGGCGGCGATCAATCAACTGACGCCGCGTGGCCACGGCGGTGTCGGCGAGGCGCTCAGGCTGATCGCCGAGAGCGCGATCAAGGTGGTCCCCGGTTCTGCGGCTGTTATCTACACGTATGATCCTTCGAAACAGCTCTTCGAGGCGCTCTCTCGTGTCTCCGCAGGCGAGCGCGGGACCGAGGCGGCTTACGACCTTCCGCGCCCCGACAGCATCGGGATGCGGGCCATCCGCCAGAGCCGACGAGTGCTCTCGTATGAGGAACCCGACGTCGAGCTTGGTCCGGCCGCGGCCCGTGCCGGCGCGAGGGCCGTCGCTTGTTTTCCGCTGGTGGTCGCCACCCGACCGGTCGGTGCCCTCTACGTCTACCTCCGCCACCCCCATCGCTTTGGCCAGTTCGAGCTCCTCATGCTCGACAACCTCGTCAACTACGCAGCCATGGCCATCTATCAAGCTCGCCGACTCTCCAATATCCAAGCGGATCTCGTGCGCAGTGAGGAGGCTCTCGAGCGGTTGCGCAAGGCTGGCATGTTGATCTCGTCACAGCTGGGGCTCGAAGAAACACTTGAGTCGATTCTGGAAATGGCTCTAGATGTGACCGGCGCACAATACGGTATTTTCCGTCTGGTGGACGAGTCGGGCACCAAGCTGGTGACGCGCGCCGTGACCGGGGCTTCCGGACGTCCTCAATTAGGTGTGCTGCCACTTGACGGCACCAGCATTATGGGGTGGGTTGCCCAGCACCGTCAGTCGTTGTGCATTCACGACCTGGAGTCAGCGCCGTGGGTGCGACTCTACCATCCGCTTGATGCCGATATCCGTATGCGCTCAGAGTTGGCCGTGCCGCTGGTTGGATCGAGTGGGCGGCTTGAGGGTGTGTTGAACCTGGAGAGTCCACTGGTGGGCGCATTCAGTGAGCAGGACAACCACCTGCTGAACTCGCTGGCGACCCAAGCCGTGATTGCCATCCAGGAAGCCCGCTTGTTGGATGCGCTGCTGGAGGTTGCGCGGCTCCTGTTGGTCGAGCCCTATCCTCGTCTGCTCGACCACCTCGTCAAACAGGCGGCTGATCTGCTCAATGCCTCGGCCAGTGCCATCTGGATTCTGGACAATGAGACCTTGGTACTGGAGGCGGCGACCGACAGCTTGCACCGCGGTGAGCGGCTGCCGCTTCGGGACAGTCTGACCGGACAAGCGATCCGCCAGAAGGCTCCGGTTATCTCCGAGGACGTTCGCGATGATCAGCGTTTCCATCGCAGCGATTTGGCGCGGAAACAAGCGTGGACGCGCGCGTTGATTGTGCCCTTGTTGTCGAGCGAGGACGGGGCGGCAATCGGGGCCTTCAGTGTTTATGGAGTACAGGGCGAACCCGGGCGCTTTATTGAGTCGGAATGGGACAAGAAGGTGCTCACCTGTCTGGCTTACTACGCGGCGCTAGCGTTCCAGAATGCGGACCGGCAGCGTGCCCTGCGTCTGGCGCAGGAGCGGCACGCCGTAGCTGAGACGTTCGCTGCCGTCGGCGATGTGGCCGCCAATGTTCTGCATCATTTGAACAACAAAGTTGGTACAATTCCCGCCCGCGTACAGGGGATCCGGGCGAAGTGCGCGCCGACCCTGGAGGCTGACGACTATCTGGCTGCGAATCTGACTGAGATCGAGCGCAGTGCGCGGGAGGCTATGGGGGCCGTGCGCGATAGCCTGGTGAACCTGCGGCCTATCTATGCCGGACCGGTGACGGTGCTCGAGTGTGTGCGCGCGGCGCTCGCTGGCCTCCAGCTGCCTGAGGGCATCCATGTGGATCTGGTCTTGTTGGGCGATCTGCCGCCCGTGGTGGCCAGCCAGCGCAGTCTGGCCTTTGTGTTCACAAACCTGCTCAACAACGCGATCACAGCGATGGAGGGGTTGGGCACGATTGTCGTTCGCGGACAGACCACCGGTCCGTGGGTCGAGGTGATCGTGGAGGATAATGGCCCGGGTATTCCACAACATCTTCACGAACGTATCTTTGAGTTTGATCCCCCCACCCGAAACTCGGGGCGCAACGGCAAGCTCGGGTTTGGCCTCTGGTGGGTCAAGACCTTGATGATGCGGCTCGGCGGTACCATCTCTGTTGAAAGTAAGGAGGGGGGAGGGACGCGATTCTTGCTGCGTTTGCCGTGTTTGGAGGATGCACATGTCTGATGCCAGCAAGCCTCGCGCGTTGGTTGTCGAGGACAATCCGGCGTGGCGACAGATCGTAGCCGAGATCTTGCACGACAGTGGGCTGGAGGTGGATCTGGCCGATGGCTTGGATGAGGCGGTCTTCCTGCTGCGCCACACGTCCCACCGGTTGGCGGTTGTCGATCTCGCGCTGGGTGCAGAACCGGCTACGAATCAGGATGGGCTTCAAGTCCTGGAGGCTGTGCGGCGTCACGATCCTGGCTGCGTGGCAATACTGCTGACCGGTTATGCAACTGTAGAGCTAGCGGTCGAGGTCCTGACCAAGTATGGGGCCTTCAGCTGTCTCCGCAAGGCCAACTTCGACCGTGAGGAGTTCCGTCAACTGGTCAGCCGTGCGCGATCGGCGGCCCAGGCTTACGAAGGTGTCGATTACGAGGCCGGCGTCTCCGCTCCGGTTGCTGTCGCCGGGTGTGGGGAGCGGGCCGCTGCCCAGATAGCATCGGATGCCGTTCTGGTCGTCGAGGATGATGCCGGGTGGCGTGGTATTCTGTCGGAGCTGCTGACTGATGCCGGATACCAAGTCCGTCTCTGTAACAGCTACGGCGAAGCTGTCGGCTGCCTGCGGAGTGGGCAGTATCGTATCGCGATCGTGGACCTCTCGCTCAACGAGGTCGCCTGGGGCACTGATCCAGAGCGTCTGTTGGGGGGCTACCAACTGCTGCAGCAAGCGCACGCTCACAACATCCCTGCAATTGTGGTAAGCGGCGTTACCAACCGAGATGATATCGAACGCGCCTATGGTGACTATGATGTGTTCGCCTACTTGGAGAAGCAGGCGTTTGACCGGCGGGCCTTTCTGCAGTCGGTCAAGGAAGCCTACGATGCGGCCCTGGGGGCACAGTCCCTGGATGTTCTGACCCCACGTGAGCTGGAAGTCCTGGCGTTCCTGGCCCAAGGGATGACCAACAAAGAGCTCGCCGACGCGCTGTATATCTCCACCAACACCGTCAAACGACACCTCAAGGCCATCTTCAGTAAGTTGGATGTGCATACACGCTCAGCGGCCGCTGCCAAAGCAGTCAGTGCCGGCCCGGGAAAATACTTGCTCTGACCGCGAAGGCAGGTATACTTCGCGCAGTTGAGTTTGCTAGGCTCCTGTTATGGAAAGGCGGGAGCCTATGTTATTGAAAGCGCATCGAGCAAATCAGTCGCATTGAGAGAGTTGGCGTGCTGATCTACGGATATTTCTGTGAAGCATGTTATGGCCGGTTCAGCCATCTAGCTGGTTACTTTGACGATTCTACCCCTCTCTGTCCCCGTTGTGGCAGCGCATCCGTTGAGCGCTTGATATCGGCGTCCAACGTGATTCGAAGTGTTGCGCATCACGAGACGCAACTCAAGGCAGGCGGGTCACGGGTCGACCAGCGGGATCCCCAGGCTGCCGCAGGATTCCCTCAGGAGTCCGGTCGTCTCGGGGATGCATCGGGACTGTACGGTAGCCAGGCGTACCGCGAGTTGATCTCGCGATGCGTGGAGGGGGCGACTGGTGCTGATCTGGGTGACTTGGTTGATGATCTGGTCGCGGCAGCTGATGTGACGCCGGTTGCTGAGTTGGCTGGTATGGCAGCGTTTTCCAAGCACGTCGAGAATCGCATAGGGGCTGAAGGCCCACCAGAGGGCCACGAGCACGGCGGGGG
>JAGHDT010000354.1 GCA_021159805.1 Anaerolineae bacterium | reverse complement strand
TGCGCGGTATTACGATGCAGCAGTGGGCGTGTGGCTGACCCAAGACGTGTATCGCGGGCAAGTGGAGCAGCCCTTGACCCTACATCGCACGTTGTACGTGCTGGCGAACCCGGTCAACCACGTGGACGCCTGCTGTTGGTGACCGTAGCCCCACTGGATATACTGCCCCAAACACGGTAAATGTGTGCAGTAACTTTGGTCAGAGCGAAGGATATGCACACACAAAGACCGGATTACGAGCGTCTCTATGAAATCGCCGAGGGTCAGGCGGGGTACTTTGCCACCCGCCAGGCCAGGGCCGTGGGCTTCACGGCGGAACGTCTCTCAGGCAACGTCAAGAACGGCAAATTCGTATCATCTCAATATTCCGGGGCAATTTTCACCACAGACGTAGTATGGGCAGGCATGCCCATAGCACTGAGAAAAAATAAGAAAATTCTGTGCGGTGGGCACTGCTTGCCCACATCTGCGGTCTGTGTCTCCTCAGTAGACTCATATCAGTCCTCCAGGCTTGTCATCCCCCTCCTTTGCGCTACAATTCCTTCCATGCAAGCCCAAACAGACAAAACCCAACGTTGGCTCTTTCCACTTTTGCTGCTGATCATCCTCGTCATCGCGGGAGGGATACGTACTTTTAAGCTGAATTGGGATGAAGGCACACACCTGCATCCCGACGAACGTTACCTCACTATGGTGGCCTCGGCGCTGGAAATCCCCTCATCCCTGGGGGAGTACTGGGACACCGCAAATTCCACTTTGAACCCTGAAAATCGCGGCTACCAGGGCTACGTCTATGGGACTATGCCGCTCTTCGCCGCGCGCGTCGTGGGGGGCTGGCTGGATTGTGCCTGTGGCGAAACGCCGCTCCCCGCTGCGACTCTGTCCCGTTGGCTGCTCATGGGAACCGGCGACCCTTGTGGGGTGGGTACCTACACCGGCTATAACGGCATCCATCTGGTGGGACGATTGCTCTCCACTGCCGCCGACTTGCTCACCTTGCTGGCTCTAGCCCTGTTGGCGCGATTGCTCTACGGCGACCGCGTCGCCCTGCTCTCTGCTGCGCTGTACGCCTGCGCCGTGCTCCCCATCCAACACGCGCATTTCTTTGTGGTGGATAGCTTCGCCACGGTTTTTGTGATCTGGACCCTATACCTGGCAATCTACGCCGTGGAATCCGGCCAGCGCTGGCCTCTGCTCCTCGCCGGTCTGACCACGGGCCTGGCGCTGGCATCCAAGGTCAGTGTCTGGCCCGTCGCGGGCATCGTGGGACTGGCGGGCTTGGTGGCTCGGTCAGTGGCACGGTCAGGAGACCGGCCACAGCTAGAGTCAGTGGCACGGTCGGGAGACCGGCCACAGCTAGAGTCAATGGCACGGTCGGGAGACCGGCCACAGCTAGAGTCAGTGGCTCGGTCAGGAGATCGCAGACATGCAGGTCCGTCGCAGACCATGCGGTCTGCTGACCGCTGGCCGACCTGCAGCCGGCCACAGCTAGAGTGTTCGTCTGTAGAAAAGCATTACACCTTCACCCTATCTCTACCCGTGGCATTGACCCTGGCATTAGCGGGAATCCTGGCGTTCATCGCTTTCCGGGCCGGGCAGCCCTACGCTTTCTCCGGCCCAGGCTTCTTCGACTTCAAATTGAGCGCTTCCTGGTTAGATACCATGCGTTACATCCGCCAGCTGATGAGCGGGGCAATTGATACGCCGCCCGGCCACCAATGGACCAACCGCGCTCCTATCTGGTTCCCCTGGCAGAACATAGTCTTCTGGGGATTGGGCCTGCCGCTGGGACTTACAGCCTGGATCGGCTGGGCCGTGCTGGGATGGAAGATGATCCGCCGCCGCAGCTGGGTACACTTGCTGCCCTGGGTCTGGTGTACGCTCTTCTTCCTCTACCAAAGCACCCAATGGGTCAAATCCATGCGCTATTTCCTGTCTATTTATCCTGTCTTAGTTCTCTGCGCCGCCTGGATATTGGTCAAGGCTGCGGAATGGGCCGCGCGCCAGGAGCAGAAAAATCTCCCCCACCGCTGCTTCCTCTGGCTGTTGAAAGCGCTGCCCTGGCTCGTGTTGGCCGGCACGGCCCTGTGGGCGCTGGCTTTCCTACAGGTCTACGCGCAACCCTTCACCCGTGTGGCGGCTTCCCGCTGGATGTTCGATCACATCCCCACGGCGGCGACGGTACATACCCAGGAGGGACTGCCGATCCAGGTACCGCTCCAACCAAACACCGTCCTGGTCACGGGCGGTGCGCCATCCACGACGCCTTTCACATCTCAAGTAACGGGCAATTTGACGGGGATCACGTTGAACAAGGTCCAGCGCAACGGGAATGCCGGCCCGCGCCGCCTGCGTGTGGCCCTAGCTGCCGACCCCGACGCCTTGTTGATATTGGCGCAGTCCGAGATCAAGATCACTCTCAAGGGAGATGCTCCACTCGCGGCCACAGCCTCTTTCGCGCCGCTCGCCGTGGATGCCGGAGAGATGTTGTATTTGCAGGTCACATTATTGGAAGGGGAACCACTGCTGCTGGGTACATCC
>JAGHDT010000580.1 GCA_021159805.1 Anaerolineae bacterium | reverse complement strand
GCACAGCGATGGCTGTTGTCGGCGGTGGCCTGGAGATCGAGAGTGTGGCGGGCTACGGCACGCGGGTTACTCTGATGCTGGCCGGTAGGCCATCGCCGCCGGAGACCAGCACAAGGTCGCTGTAGGCACCCGGCTCGCTGCGCCACTGAAGGCTGAAGCCCCAACCGTGCCAGCGCCATACCGTGACGGCTCGGCTGTCCTCGCCGCAGGACTCCAGCACCACGAGCTCCTGGACGCCATCGCCGTCCAGATCATCCAACGCGACCTCGTGGATGGGATCGCGCACGGCGGAGCCGCCCCAGAGGGTTCGATACGTACCTTCTCGGTAGCCGACGATGAAGGGGTGGCTCCGTGAGATACCCTTGTTGTCCTCCCGCCGGAAGGCTAATAGCAGTTCTCCGCGCCCGTCATCGTTGGGATCTCCCAGGGCCACATCGACCACGTCCCAATTGGGTGGTGTCCGCCATACTTCGCCACCGTCCCCTTCGATACGCACCTGGGTTCCCACGCGGCGGACCAGCTCCGGGACACCGTCACCGGTCAGGTCGAGCTCACCTGAGATGAACCGCGCTTCGGATCCTGTTCCTGTCTGTTGCCCCGGGGGCTCACCGCAGGTGGCGGGAGCGGCAGGCTCACACGTCACCTCTGTGCAGGTGAAGCACAGGATATTGTTTGAGGGAGGCCTGCCGGCCACACAAGCTGTGATAGCCGGCAGGTAGAGGCTCAGCAACAGGCGACCGAGCCATCGCGCGCGCTTTGGCACAGGCAGCCTTGCGCCGTCTCCTGGTTCGGGCTTCGCGATCACCAGGCCGGCGGTGTATTGGCGTAGACAGCGCGGGTCACGCGCCAGACTGTGCCATAGGACAGCGCCTCGGCCTCCACGGTATAGGTAACGTCCAACGTGTAGGGGCCTCTTTCAGCAGCGATGGGATCGTCGTATTCTGCCCATTCGCCATGGCGTTCGTGGAGTGTGTCCTGCCACGTCTCGCGTACGGTGACCACGGCCAGTGTTCGTGATTGACGATCGAAGGAGCGGAAATGCGTCCGAACCAACTGATGCCCCATATAGCGGTCTGCCGCTGCCAACTCCAGAATCTCCGGCCCGAACTGGGCCACCGCGCTTTCATCCTCGCGGAATGTCTCCCGCTGCTGCCAGTAGGCCGACGTTACCGATTTCTGGAAGGCCAGCACGGCGTTCTGCACATCGCTGTCACCACTAGCTTCGGTGTAGAAGGTGTTGGTCCAGTCGGGTAGTGGGGGAGCGGTGTTCTCTTCCAGCATCTGACGCCAAGCCTCGTCGGTCAGCCGGTCGTCGGCGGGCCAGGGGAACTCGTAGTAGGAGAAGACACCGCCCTGGGCGACCTGAAGCGAGACACTGCCATCGGCTTCCACGACGGGCACGATCACGTGGATCTCGTTGATCCGCCCAACGGCGACCTCCAGGACGACAGGGCCCTCCGGTGCACCGGGATCGGTGGCGACGTCGGCGATCACAGCCGCCTGGGGCTCTTCATCCATAAAACCGCCCAGCCCCGGGGCATCGTCCTCGGCATCGGAAGCTGCCATCGTCAGGTGTTCCAGCTCGCCACCGTAGTAGCGGATGCGATCGTACTCCTCGTCGGTGAGTGCTTCTCCGCGAAGTTCCTTCTCCGCCATCGTCTGAAGTGTATGTGCGAGGTCTTCCAGATGTTGAAGACTGTCCGCGTCCTGTTCGGTGAGCATGCCCCGATCCGCGAGACCCTCCTGTGTCATAGTCGTGAGCGCTGCCAGGCGCGCGTAGAAATGCGGCACGGGTTCGACATAGCCCCTGGGCGGTAGGGGCGGCGGGGGAGGGGGTCCGCCGCCCAGTTCGGCATAGACCTGTTTGGCATAGAGGATGGTGTCGTGTTTGAGTTCGGCCCAGCTACCAAGCACCGTGTTAAGCTGCTTGTCAGTCCAGGCCGGGGAGTGCATAAAGGTCGGGTAGCCCTGACCGGGCACCTCAAGCAAGGGGTAGAAGGTGTACAGCCAGGTGTTGTAGAGGGTCTCGGTCCAATCCTCAACGCTCAGACTGGAGAGCCACTGTTGAGTCTTGGCCATCTGTTCCGGATAGTTAACGTAGGCGGTTTCCCCCATACCGTCGAGGATCTCATAGGCGCGCTCGGAGCCCATCGCCGCGAAGATGTCCAATCCTTTGGGCAGACCGCGCCGGTGCTCTCGGGTACCCACGTTGCGGTAGATCAGTTGGCGGAAGATGTAAGCATCTGGGACGAAACGCTGCCCCATAAAACGCAGCCCCTTGGTCGTAGCTTCTACATCGTCGGTATCCATGATCACCATACCGAGGATCTTGGGCGGCGGCAGTTGATCTGCCAGCGAGATGAAAGCGTCCAGCTTCGTCTCGTCGACGAGATCGGTCACGGGTACATTCTCGCCGTAGACGGTATCTATGACTCCACCGTACTGCAGCACGGTTAGGTCGTCGCTGCGTCCCACGAAGAAGACCGTCGGGTTGTAGAGATCCAGCCATAGATCCACTGCCGGACGCCCGCCGGAGCTGGCAGAGCGCAGAGCCTGCACCAGCAGGATGGCATCTCGCGTCTCCGCGCGCCCAACCTCCGGATCACTTGTGGTAAGTCTGAAGGTCATCCGACCGTACCACATCATGCTCCTGAAGTAGGCTTTGAGGTCATCGCTGCGGGTGTAGTGGCCGCGTGGAATGTACTGCGTGTAGTCCTCTCCGTAGGCCAGGCCGGGGAAGACGGGCGAGGGAAGAGTCCCGAAGGCGCTCTCGATGTTGGCCAGCTCCGCCTCCGTGAGATCGCGCACATAGGGTGGGATCACAAAGTCCGGGTGTGCCAGTTGTCCGGCGACCGCGATAAAGGCCACGGTCCGCCGCGCTGCGTCAGCCCATGGTG
>JAGHDT010000110.1 GCA_021159805.1 Anaerolineae bacterium | reverse complement strand
TGCGTAACTGGCCAAGGCCTGGCACTTGCTCAGACCATCCAGCAAGGAGTATTCCGTATGCGTGTGCAGATGGACAAAGTCCCGCATTCAAGCCCCTCCAAACACTATCCAACGAGGAAAAACGTGCCGGTTGTGATGACCCCGGGAGTCATCCTGAGGACCAAGTGGCACCATATCACGATTATACGGCAAGAAGCACGTCCGTTCAAGCGAAAACGCCCCCTTTCACCGTTTCCACAAAGCATGGATCTGCCTATAATGGACAGGGTTGGGTTCTTTTCCTTCATTCGCCACTAGGTCAAGCAGGACAAGGAGGGACACGATGTTGGAGCGTATTCTCAGGGTCTTCAAGCTGGATCGTACGGTCTTTGCAGAGGTCGAGCATGACGAATCCGCCACCACGCAAGCTGCAAGTGTGGTCGCCATCGTCGCAGCACTTTCGGTCATTGGAACGATCATCCAGATGCTCTTCTCATTAGTCCGCGGTGGTAAGCCGGACCTCGGAGGCATGATCTCATCGGTTGTCGTAACCTTCGTCATCACCTTCATCAACTGGGCCATCTGGTCCGGTGTGACCTACCTGGTGGGCACCAAGCTGTTCAAGGGTGAGGCCACATTCGGCGAGATGCTCCGCGTCATCGGGTTCGCCTATGCACCCCAGATGCTGGGCATCATTCCTTGCATCGGCGGCATTATCGGCGGAATCTGGTCGCTGATCGCCAGCTACTTCGCGATCAAAGAAGGGCTCGACCTCGATGATACCGGAACGATTGTGACGATCTTGGTGGGCTGGCTGATCACGGTGGTCATCAGTGCGATCGTTGGGATGCTCGGCATCGGTGGTGCAGTTGGCATTGGCGCTCTCTCGGGGCTCCTGGGCGGCTAGGGCCAAGACTCTCATCCCTCAAGACCGGCACGAAATGCGTGCCGGTCTTTTCCGTGCCTGTCCTCCGCCTTAATTTACCAGAAAATCTTGACAAAAACCCAGAGTCACCTATACTCAGACCGAAAATGCACACGTATGGATCTAGGCTAATCGAAGGCTGAACACCAGATAACTTGGGCGACGCAAGCACAGTGTCAGCACGCATTCGGCTTGCATTGTTCAGGTTATTTGCTTATCAGTCCTAAGGAGAAACACGGATGGCGCTAGAGATTCGCGACCTGCACGTTGCGGTCGACGGAAAAGAAATTCTCAAAGGGGTCAGCCTCAACGTAGAGCGCGGCTCTACCCACGCCCTGATGGGCCCGAATGGCTCGGGCAAGAGCACGCTCTCATACACCCTGATGGGCCACCCGAAGTACCTGATCACCCAGGGCGATGCGCTTATCGACGGCGTGAGCTTGTTGGAGATGACCCCAGACCAGCGCGCCAGGGCTGGACTCTTCCTGGCTATGCAGTATCCCGTGGCTATCTCCGGCGTCTCCCTCTACTCGTTCCTGCACGCCGCGACAAGTGCGGTGCGTGGCTTTGGCGATAGATCAGCTAGACCGGCCCGTGGCCGGTTTAACGCCCATTTGATGCCGATGCGCGAGTTCCGCAAGGAAGTCAATGGAAAGCTGGATCTTCTGGAGATGGACCCGGTCTTCCTGCGCCGTTACCTCAATGAGGGTTTCTCGGGCGGCGAGAAGAAGCGAGCCGAGATCCTTCAGATGGCCCTGCTCAAGCCCAAGTTCTCCGTCCTCGACGAGACCGACTCGGGCCTGGACATCGATGCGCTCCGCATCGTCTCCAAGGGCATCAACGCCCTGCAGGATGAGTTGAATATGGGATTGCTGGTCATCACGCACTATCAGCGCATTCTCAACTACATCCACCCCGATGTCGTTCACATCTTCGTCGACGGCCGTGTCGTCAAGACCGGCGATGCAAAGCTTGCGGAGATCCTTGAAGAACAAGGCTACGAGTGGGTGCGGCAAGAGCTGGCGTTGGGGGATTAGGAACAACCCTAGCACCCTGTCCCTTATCCCTTAGTGCCCTTTCCCTTGGCGCCTGTTCCCTTCGCGACAGACGAAAGGCCCACAGAAATGACGAGACATGTCAGTAAACCAGGATAAACTGCGAGACATCAAAGAACAAGACCGCTACGATTTCCGCACGGAGATCGATTACGTACATCGATCCCGGCGGGGCATCGGCGTGGATGTCGTGCATGAGATCTCTGCACTGAAGGGCGAGCCCCAGTGGATGCTGGATTTCCGGCTCAAGGCGCTGGACATCTTCCTCGAAATGCCGATGCCGGAATGGGGCGTGGATCTGGGTGCGCTGGATTTCGAGGAGTTCTACTACTTTATGCGCGCGACAGACACCAAGAAGCGAACTTGGGAAGAGGTCCCCGACGCAATCAAGGATACCTTCGACAAACTGGGCATCCCCGAGGCCGAGCGCAAGTACCTGGCCGGGGTCGAAACCCAGATGGATTCTGAGGCAGTGTACAGCTCACTCAAGGAAGAATGGGAGAGCCAGGGCATTCTCTTTGTCGATATGGATACCGCTGTCCGGGAACATCCGGAGCTGGTTCAGGCACATATCAGCACCGTAGTTCCGATCCGTGACAACAAGTTCGCTGCGCTCAACAGCGCCTTCTGGTCCGGTGGGAGCTTCGTTTACGTCCCCAAAGGCGTGAACGTGGAGATCCCGCTCCAGGCCTATTTCCGTATCAATGCGCAGAGCCTGGGGCAGTTCGAGCGGACGATCATCATCGCCGACGAGGGCAGCAACGTCCATTACATCGAAGGCTGTACGGCGCCGCAGTATGCAGAGGCCGCGCTTCACACCGGCGTGATCGAGATCTTCGTGAGAAAAGGCGCGCACGCACGTTACACCACGATCCAGAACTGGTCCCGCAACGTCTACAACCTGGTGACGCAGCGCGCAGTCGTCGACGAGGACGGCCTTATGGAGTGGGTCGACGGCAACCTGGGCAGCGGCGTGACGATGAAGTACCCGGCAGTGATACTGAAAGGCGCTCGCGCCCGTGGCATGATCCTCTCTATTGCCTTCGCCGGCGATGACCAACACTATGATGCCGGTGCTAAGGCCATCCATCTGGCCCCGGATACCAACTCAATCATCACCTCGAAGTCGATCAGCAAGGGCAATGGACGATCCGGCTTCCGCGGCTTGGTCCACGTCGCCCGCGGTGCCGAACGTGCGCAGTCTAAGGTGGTTTGTGACGCGCTGTTGCTGGACCCCGAGTCGCGCTCGGACACCTATCCCTATATCGACGTCAGCGAGGACAATTCCAAGATCGAGCACGAGGCCACCGTCAGCAAGATCAGCGAAGATCAGCTCTTCTACCTTATGAGCCGCGGACTGACTGAGGAACAGGCGTCAGCCATCATCATCAACGGCTTCTTGGAGCCGTTTGTGAAAGAGCTGCCGATGGAATATGCGGTGGAGCTCAATCGCCTGATACAATTGCAGATGGAAGGCTCGGTGGGCTAGGAGAGACTATGGCAGAACGATACAACACCACTTCAATGCCGTCGATCTCCACGACAACTGTGGAGGCCCTGTCCCTTCCGGTTGGAGCTGAAGCCGCCGGCGCGATCGCCGATCTCCATGACGAGCCGGACTGGATGCGAGAGGCACGCCTCGACGCGTGGGCCACCTACGCAGCCATGGAGTTCCCGCGCAAAGACGAAGAGGCGTGGCGACGAACGGAGCTGTCTCGCTATCCGCTGGACGATATGCGCGTGGTCTTCTCCGGCACGGAGCTGAACGGCATAGAAAATCTTCCCCCGTGCTGGAACTACACGCTGGCGCCGGCCAACCTCGTCTCGGGCGTATTGGTGCACTGCAACGGCGCTCGCACCCACGCAACAATGCGCCCCGAAATCGCCGATCAAGGCGTAGTCTTTGCGGACCTACACAGAGCCTTGCGCACACACGGGGATCTGATCCGCCGCTACTGGATGAAGGGCACGACCACGCGACCGGATTTCAACAAGTTCACGGCTCTCAACGCCGCGCTATGGCACGGAGGGACGTTCATCCACGTCCCCGCCGGGGTCAACATTGCACGACCCTTCCAGTCACTGATCTCTTATGATGCGGACGGCGGCACCGGACTGCATCACACATTGGTGGTCGCCGAAGCCGGGAGTCGTGTCACCCTCATCCAGGATCGAGTGTCGCAAGACCTGCGGAGCGCGGTCAACGCTGAGATCGTGGAAATCTACGCCGAGGCCGGCGCCCGCGTCCGCTACATAAGCCTTCAGCATTGGGGCCATCACCGGTATTCAGTGTCAGTTCAAGAAGCCCAGGTAGCGCAGAACGCCAACATGGTGTGGGTCACCGGGTCGATGGGCGGGGGGATGACGAAAGAGTTCCTGCGCACAAACCTAAACGCGACCCAAGCCCGGTCGACGATGGCAGGCTTCAGCTTCCCCTACGACCACCAACACGTGGACCAGAGCACCTACCAGCACCACAAAGCGCCCAATACCTACAGCGATCTGCTATTCCGCAATGTGCTGCGTGACCGCGCGCAGACCGTCTTCTATGGTATGATCCGTATCGAAACAGAGGCCGGCGGTGGCACCGAAGGGTATCAGGAGAACAACAACCTGCTGCTGGACGATGCCCGTGCCCGCGCAATCCCGGGGCTGGAGATCATCGCCAATGACGTGCGCTGCGGCCACGGGGCCACCGTATCGCGCATTGATCCCGAGGAGCTCTTCTACCTGCAGGCACGCGGGTTGCCTAGACCGGACGCCGAAAGCTTGATCGTCCAGGGCTTCATCCGCCCGATCATCGAGCGCGTCCCACTGGCCCATATGCGGGACCGGCTGGAAGAGGAAATCGCAGAGCGCTTCTGGCGGTAAAAAGATAAGAATCCACGCCAAGGCGCAGACAATCCCCCTTCGAGATCCTCGAAGGGGGATTGTGTCAATATAGGGCGGGTGGGGGTCGAACCCACACACTCTTTCGAGCAGAGGATTTTAAGTCCCCGGCGTCTGCCAATTCCGCCACCGCCCCAAACAACATGCAGCCCTAAGACAATCGGGCATCTTGGAGGATGCCCGGTTTTGGCCTTCGGTGCTGAATCCAGAGGCGACGGTCGGACTCGAACCGACGAATAAGGCTTTTGCAGAGCCTCGCCTTACCACTTGGCTACGTCGCCGAGAGCGGGCTAAGGGGCTCGAACCCTTGACCTTCTCCTTGGCAAGGAGACGTTCTACCGCTGAACTAAGCCCGCACGTGACACAAATTATACAGCAACTCCGTCTACTTGACAAGGGTACTCCCAGAATTTCGCGAAAATCCTGACCCAATAGGTGTTTCTCGTTTCTAGGGCAGGCCCCAAACGGAAACCTGCACAACCACAACCTGCTGTCCGGAAGTGTCGGGGCGAGCTGCCGCCGATCGAGACCCCGGATTCGTAGAGACGACCCGGTGGGTCGTCTTCTTCGGGTTGCACCCTTGTCGACCGCACCTGTGTCTGCGCAGAAAAGACGCCACAGATTCCATAGGTTCGCCGAACCCTAGGGTCCGCTGAGACGTCTCTATCGGGAAAGCCAGGCGCGTGCCCAATTCGGGTCTTGACTTTCTCATCGGTATGTGTTATAAAAGAGATGCTAAAGGCTGAGAGTGGGGAAAGTAAGCGCTCTGGCGAGGTCACAGAGAGCCGGCGATAGGTGAGAGTCCGGCACCGACGCGAGTACTGAATGGTCCCAGGAGCCGCTCGCCGAAAGCGTGAGTGTAGGTGGCTTGCGCAAGTAGTACGAGACGGAGACACCACCGTTATCAAGGTGTAGGGCATCGCCGGGTAGGGTAAACGGTCGTGTCCGAAAACAAGTGAGGCTGGCTTAACTCAATGACGCGCTATCGCAGCGCGTTTTTTCTGTTTTGAGGAAAGCGCCTAACCAGGGTGGCACCACGGGCAAAATAGCGCTCGTCCCTTATCGGGGACGGGCGTTCTGTGTTTCTATGGTCAAAGCAGACCACACATTGGCTAGCATCAACAGGAGATCAATATGGTCAAACAGAAGAAGCGGATTCTCACCGGTGACCGCCCCACAGGGAAGCTCCACCTGGGTCATTACGTCGGCAGTATGAAGAACCGCGTCGCGCTGCAGGACAGCTACGACTGCTACTTCATCATCGCAGACCTACACACGCTGACCACCAAGCCCGAAAAGCAATACGTGGATCAGCTCGACGAAAACATCTACAACGTCGTCCTGGACTACCTGGCGGTGGGCATCGATCCGGACAAGAGCGTGATCTTCCTGCAATCAGCCATTCCCGAGGAATACGAGTTGACCCTCATCTTCGGCGATCTGGTCTCGTTGCCGCGACTGTCCCGGCTGCCCAGCATCAAGGATATGGCCCGCGCGGCCAATATCAACGACGAAATCGTGCCCTTTGGCCTGATCGGCTATCCCGTGCTCCAGGCCGCCGACATCCTGCTGCCGCGTGCGCACCTTGTCCCAGTTGGTAAGGATAACGAAGCCCACGTTGAGATCACACGCGAGATTGCCCGGCGCTTCAACCGATTGTACGAGAAGGAAGTCTTCCCGCTCCCTGAGGTCATGATCGGTGAGGTGCCCACCCTGATCGGCACCGATGGTCAGGCCAAGATGAGCAAATCCCTGGGGAACGCGATCTTGCTCTCGGATGACAAGAAGACCGTCGAGCAGAGGGTGCGCAGTATGTACACGGACCCAAACAGAGTCCGCGCCGATATCCCGGGTCGCGTCGACGGCAACCCCGTCTTCATCTACCACGATGCCTTCAACCCCGACGTGGATGAGGTCAACGATCTGAAGGAGCGTTATCGCACCGGCAACGTGGGAGATGTCGAGGTGAAACGCAAGCTGTCCCGGGCCATCAACAGGTTCCTCGAGCCGATCCGCGAGCGCCGCGCTGCCTTTGCCTCCAAACCGGGCATGGTCGAGGAGATCCTCATCGAAGGAACGCGTCGCATGCAGGCAGAGGCGGAAGAGACCATGGGCAGGGTCTATGAGGCTATGGGGATGTCCGGGCCGCGGTTGCGCAAGGTCATCCAGGGACGCGCCGAGTCATTCCGCCTACTGGGCGGCAGATAGCAGCCGTCGCCTTTGATCAGGACTAGCCAGGCATGCCGCAGCTGAAGCAGGGAGCAGACCATGTACATTAGCCAGGTGAGATTCTTCAGCGGTCACTACCCGACCGACAAATACTACCCGTTCAACGTCCCGGTTCTCAGGACGACACCGAGCCTGACGTTCCAACGCCCCGTGACATTCTTCGTGGGCGAAAACGGATCCGGGAAGTCGACCCTGCTCGAGGCGATCGCGCGGAAGTCCGGCATCCATGGCTGGGATAAACCTAGACGGCACCTTGCTCATCAGAACCCATATGAGACGCGGCTGGCGGACTTCATCGACGTCGTCTGGGCCGATGAACCCGTGCCGGGCTCGCTCTTTCGCGCCGAGACCTTCCACGACTTGGCCGACTTTCTCGATGATGTCGCAATCTCCGATCCGGGTCGGCTGAAGTATCACGGCGGCCACATCCTCAATACGCTATCGCATGGCGAGGGCATGTTGGCCTATTTCAGCGGGCGCTATGATCGCAAGGGGCTCTACTTCCTGGATGAGCCCGAGGCAGCCCTGTCACCGACCAGTGAGGTCAGATTCCTGAAGATCCTCCAGGAATTGACCGCTCGCCGGCAGGTTCAGTTCATCATCGCGACCCATTCTCCCATCCTGCTTGCCCTGCCGGGGGCTCAGATCTACAGCTTCGACGGATCACACGTCAAGGAGGTAACTTACGAAGAGACAGAGCACTACAAGGTGTATATGAGCTTCTTTGCAGACCGAGCAAAGACTTTGAACCGGACGATATCGACCAGGCAGCTGGCAGCGGCCGATCAAGGGATCCACGCTCGCTATGCGAACGCGCGCGCATAGCGCACGCGCAGTTCCAGTCCACGCCCAGCGCGCATCTGTGTATCTTGACCAAGGTGCATCACTCTTATACCAGCCATTTCAGAACAAGGAGACGCCACGATGAAACAGTACAAGTACTTTCTGCAAGAGAAGGACATGCCGACGCATTGGTACAATGTCACCGCGGACATGAAGAACCCGCCGCCGCCCTATCTTCACCCCGCCACACTCAACATCATGACCCCTGAGGATCTCGCGCCGGTCTTCCCGTCAGCCTGTATCGAACAAGAAGCCAGCCGGGAGCAGTTCATCGAGATTCCCGAGGAAGTACAGGAGATCTACCGGCTCTGGCGGCCGTCGCCCTTGTTCCGTGCGCATCGCTGGGAGAAAGCACTCGACACCCCAGCGAAGATCTACTACAAGTGGGAGGGTGTCAGCGCCGCGGGCAGCCACAAGCCCAACACCGCCGTCGCGCAGGCCTACTATGGCAAGCAGGACGGCCTGGAGGGTTTTGCTACGGAGACGGGTGCCGGACAGTGGGGCAGCGCCCTGAGCTTGGCGGGCCAGATGTTCGGGCTGAAGATCAAGGTCTTCATGGTCGCCATCAGCTACCAGCAGAAGCCCTATCGCCGCATCATGATGGAGACGTGGGGCGGCGAGGTTGTCGCGAGCCCCAGCACTCAGACCCACGCCGGCCGCGCCATCCTGGAGCAAGACCCGGACTCACCGGGAAGCCTCGGTATCGCTATCGGTGAGGCGCTGGAGTACGCCATGACGCACGACGGCTACAAATACGCTCTGGGCAGCGTGGTCAACTTCGTGCTGATACACCAGACCATCATCGGTCTGGAGGCGAGGAAACAGATGGAGATGGCCGGCGATTACCCCGACATCGTCATCGGTTGCGCCGGTGGCGGCAGCAATGCCGCTGGATTGATCTACCCCTTTATGAAGGACAAACTCACCGGTGACAAGCCCAATCTGCGCGCTCTCTTCGTGGAGTCCACCGCGTGCCCGAGTATGACCCGCGGCAGGTATGCCTACGACTGGGGTGACACCGCCAAGACAGGTCCTGTGACGATGATGCACACAGTGGGCCACGGCTTCATCCCCGCCCCGGTGCACGCCGGCGGCCTGCGCTACCACGGTATGGCTCCGACGGTCTCGGCGCTGCTGGATCAGGGGTTCGCGGAAGCACGCGCCTACCACCAGATTGAGGCCCTAGAAGCGGCGCACAGCTTCGCAGCCAGCGAGGGCACCATCGTAGCACCCGAGACGGCCCACGCCGTCAAGGCGACCTACGACGAAGCGATGGCCTGCAAGGAGTCCGGCGAGGCAAAGGTGATTCTCTTCAACGCCAGCGGCCACGGACACTTCGACCTGGCAGCGTACGATGCCTATCACCGGCACGCTCTCCTGGATTACAGGCTGGAGGAAGCAAAGCTTCAGGAAGCCTTGAAGACGCTGCCCAAGATTTCGTAACGCAAGCCTGAGCAGTGTAGAAAAAGCGCCCCTGTAAGT
>JAGHDT010000359.1 GCA_021159805.1 Anaerolineae bacterium | reverse complement strand
TCGTTGATCTTGTCCGGGCCCGATGAGACGTTGGCCTCGCATTTGCTGGTCTTCGCTGCGGAGCAAGCGCGAAAAGAGGGTCGGGTGGTGCGACTATAAGGGAAGAGGAATCAGCGAATGCAGAATCGGCGAATGGCAGACTTCCATTCGCCGATTCCTTCTGTCAGAATTGACAGCTGCCATAGAGCCAATATAGTATCCCTCTTGTGATGGGTGGATGGCTGCGTGCCGTGTGGATGTCGGCGCGCAAGCCGTTCCAGCCACACGTACCAGGAAAGGAATGAATGAGACTCTACTACGTACGACACGGACAGTCTGAGAACAATGCGCACTGGATGGAAGACAGTTCAGCCTATGAGCGCGTTCCGGATCCTTTGCTGACAGATCTGGGAGAGCAACAGGCAGATCTGGTCGCAGCCTTCCTAGCGCGCAGCGGCGTGGATGTCGTCGAGTGGGATGATGCAAGCCCGGGCTTTTCGGGATTCGGCATTACGCACTGTTATGCAAGCCTGATGGAGCGAGCTGTGGTCACGGGGTACCGGATCGCTGTCGCTCTCAACCTGCCGCTGCTCAGCTGGATCGATATCCACGAGACTGGCGGCATGTTCACCTATGATCCAGAGACCGACACCTCTCATCCCGAGCCGGGTAGATCCCGTGGATACCTTCAGGCCCATTATCCGCGGTTGGTCTTGCCGGACGGTGTCAACGACTCGGGGTGGTGGAACCGGCCTCGCGAGGCGCCGGAACAGATGCAGCCTCGGGCAGAACGTGTGCTTGCGGAGCTATTGAGCAGACACGGTGGCACTGATGACCAGGTTGTCTTGGTCAGCCACGGGGGCTTTTTCAACCATCTCATCTGTGCGATTCTTGGACTTGCTGAGACGGAGAAGCTCTGGTTCACGCTCAACAACACCTCCATCACGCGCATCGACTTCCACGCTGAGGGGCGCGTCGGCATTCAGTATGTGAACCGCAGGGATTTTCTGCCGCCGGAACTCATCACGTAGGTTATCAGTAGTCGTGGGCCTCGGGAGGCGTTATGGATCATTCTGTGTCGGTTGTTGATGTTGGCCAGCAGTTAAACCGCAAGACTGCGACGATTGGGTACTTCGCCGGGTTTGTAGCCTTGGGATTAGCCTATGCGGTGCTGGGACCTACGCTCACTGATCTGGCTGCCAACGTGGGGGTAGATCTCACGCGCATTGCCTACGTGCTCAGTGCCCGGGGCTTGGGTTATCTGGTGGGGTCACTCGTGGGCGGTCGGCTTTACGACACGATCAAGGGCAATCCGGTTATGGCTGGATCTTTGCTGGTGGCTGCGGCTATTCTGCTGGCAGTGCCCTTCGCATCCGTGCTATGGCTCCTGGTCGGTCTTGCCTTCCTCCTTGGTGCCTTTCTGGGCGCTGTGGATGTCGGTGGCAACACACTTCTGGTCTGGTTGCAGCGGGACAGAGTTGGTCCATATATGAATGGCCTGCACTTCTTCTTCGGTGTTGGAGCTTTTCTCTCTCCGGTGATCATCGCGCAGGCTGTGATGTTGACTGGCGGCGTCCGATGGGGCTATTGGGTGGTGGCGATTTTGCTGCTGCCTGTCGTCGTCTTGTTGGCACGCGTTCCCAGCCCTTCTAGTTTTTCCCACGATGAGGCAGGCAACTCAACCCGAGCCGAGACGCGGTTGCGAAACACGCGGTTGCAGAACGTCCGTTTGGTTGGGCTTATCGCCTTTTTCTTCTTTCTCTACGTTGGTGCAGAGTCTAGCTTCGGTGGATGGATTGCCACGTACGCCAAGGCAACAGGGATGGGTGATGCCGTCACTGCGGCGTACCTCACGTCGGCCTTCTGGGGCGCGATGATGGTGGGGCGGCTGCTGTCGGTGCCTATGGCGACCCGTTTCTCGCCACGCCAGGTGCTGGCCGGCGATCTTGCTGGTTGCCTGGTCAGTGTGCTGGCATTGGTCGTGTGGATGGGCAACCCGATAGCCACGTGGATCGGAACCTTTGGCGCGGGCCTGTTCATGGCTTCGATTTTCCCTACCGCCATTTCGTTGGCAGAGAGGCATCTGAAGATCACGGGGACGGTCACGAGCCTTTTCTTTGTCGGTGCGAGTCTGGGAGGTATGTCCCTGCCCCTGCTCATCGGCCAACTGTTTGAGTCCATCGGTCCCGGCGTGACGATCCTGGCAATCGCCCTGGCGATGTTGCTGGCTGCACTTGTCCTTGGTTTGGTGCTGTGGTCCACACGCAAGCCACAACAGGAGGCTAACCATGCCTAAGCTTATCACAACGCTTGGCCCCAAGTCCTTGACCGACCTGAGCCCCGGCTTGATCCTGCCTCACGAGCACGTGTTTGTCGATCTCCGAACCCCAGATCATCCGGACCAGGCGGAAGTACTCGCAGAAGAGGTCATCGCGCTGATCGAACCAGAGCTGCGGCGTGCGCGGGCCGCCGGCGTTGTGGCCCTGGTGGAGTGCACGCCCACCGGGGTGGGGCGGCGCGTGGATTTGGACCTCGCTGTATCCCAGGCGGCGGCCTTCCCCCTGGTCGTGGCCACAGGGACCTACCGGGAGCCCTGGATACCGGATTGGATCAGAGATGCCTCAGAAGCGGCGTTGGTGGATTGGATGGTGGATGAGTTGACCGGGTCCGTCGCCGATACCGGGGTGCAGGCTGCGTGGATCAAGCTGAGTGCCGGTGATGGCGGTGTGACGGATTGCGAGCGCAAGGTGTTGCGGGCGGCCGCCAGGGCCGGCGCAGCCACGAATGCCGTGATCGGCAGTCACACGATTCGCGGCCGTGTGGTGATGGATCAGCTCGATACCCTGGAATCAGCCGGCTACACTGCGGAGCGCTTCATTTGGATCCACACACAGGCCGAGCCGGATGTGAAGCTTCACTTGGCGGCGGCGAGGCGTGGCCTTTGGTTGGAGTACGATGCCATCGGCGGCGGCATAGATGACGACGTCTACATCGCCCATATCCACCGTATGCTGGATGCAGGTTATCGGGATCGGGTGCTGCTGAGCCACGACCGCGGGTGGTATGACCCTGCCAAGCCCCACGGCGGCGTGCCGCGCCCGTTTACTTACATCAGCGAGACATTTCTCCCCAAACTAGCAGCCTCCGGTGTGGACGCCGCAACCATCGTTCAGCTGACCCGGGATAACCCCTTTCGCGCGTTTGCTCGGTAGCCGGGGCGTTTCGAGGTCACACAAAAGGGTCGCGGCAAAGTCTGCCGGCGGAGTGCATAACTCGCTGGCAATCCCGGAGGGAGCCGCTATACTGGACTGCCATGAAGATGGGAAGCAGATCTCACAAACTGGCGCCGCTGCAGCTGGAACTTAGGGCAGCGATGGCATCCCAAGGGTGCCCCTTGTGCCGACTGGCCACCAAGGCCGAACGCGCCTTCATCGACTCGCTGAACTATGAGCGGGTACTGGATCTGAGGACCCGTGATGCCCTCAAGGATTCCCGAGGTCTATGTGGCCACCATAGCCGAGTTTGGCAGCATGTCCACGGCTCGGCGCTGGGTGTCGCCATCGTCTATCGCATCTCGGTCCTGGATTTGCTTCGCGACACAGAGCCAGACAAGGTTCAATCAGGTCCGGTCTTTCGGCGGCGCCGTCTCGCGGCTGCCGTGGCAGGCCGCTTGGGAGCTGAATCGCCGTGCCCGGCGTGTACCATCAGTGAGGATACAGCGGCGCGCTTTGGCGCTCAGCTTCTGGAAGATATCCGGGACGCAGAGGTGCAGGCACTACTGGTAG
>JAGHDT010000228.1 GCA_021159805.1 Anaerolineae bacterium | reverse complement strand
TTCCGGGATCAGGTTGCCCGGTGGTCTTTGGTTCGCAGACCCGAGGAGTACCTGTCCTGGGGGCGCTACAACATCTCCAATCACCTGGGAGCGGCCTTTCTGACGACGATTGTGCAGCCGGAGGAAGCCGGCACCCATCACTGGCGTCTCTCGGTGGGCATTTCGCTGCGCGCTCTGGTGGCCGTGAACGGTGAGGTGGTCTACGACACGGCGCAATCGCCTGTTGCCCAGGAGCAAGGGTTCTTTGTCCACCGATTTGAGGCGTCGCTGGGAGCGGGTGACACTCGTGTCACCGTGGCGCTTTTCAGATTGGGCCGGATGGCGCAGGTCGGCTGCCGGCTTGAGCTGGATGATGGTGCGGTTGCGGCACGGGTCCCACTGGGGCAAGGGGTATCGCAGGCGCGCAGAGAGAGGATCGAGGAGGAGGTTAACGGATTACGCCTGGAACGAGATATCTTCTATCCGCACCATCCCGTCGGCCTCGAGTTCTCGACCGCGCCTGAGGGCCAGGTGAATCTAGCGCTGTTTTCCGACGGGCACACCCCATTGCGCGAGATGTGGCCACACGATGCGGGGCTGGCGCAGCTCTGTCTGGGCGAGGAGCTGGAGGACGGTGCTTATCAGCTGCGCACAACCTGGCTGGATGCTACCGGGGCTCCGGTGACGTCTGTAGTGTTCGATATCAAGAAGGTCACCCCGGTGACCGCTCCGGCCGGCTATGATCGCATCGCGGAACGCAGCCGGCTTGTGCTGGCGCACTACGCCACCAATCCAGAGTCGCGCCCCATCTGGGGTCAGGTCGCGCGATACGCGCTGCTGCGGTCGGGCGCCGTCGATGTTCCACCGGTGGACGAAGGCGCGATCCGGGAGATATGCATGTTCATCGCCGCACGCAAGGACTGTGCCGACTTTGTGATCCAGGGCATCCTGAGGCTGATGGTCTGGGAGCGGGAAGAGCAGCGTCTGAGCACCGAGATCAACGCGCTGATGAAGGATACGGTCCTGGGATTCAAGTATTGGGTGGATGAGCCCGGCGATACCGTGATGTACATGGGGTCGGAGAACCACCGGCTCCTCTTCCACGTTGCCGAGTGGATGGCGGGTCAGCTTTTCCCGACGGAGGAGTTTGCCAACAGTCGCCAGCGCGGTCTGTACCATGCGACGAAGGGGCGGATGTACATCACCGAGTGGCTTCGCCAGCGCGGGCGTTTTGGCTTTGACGAGTGGCACTCCAATTCCTACTTCCCCATTGACATCGCTCCTCTGCTCAACGTCTATGATTTTGCCATCTATGAGGATGCCAAGCTGCGCCAGATGGCCGGCGCAGTACTGGACTATATCTTCTTCGATCTTGCAGCCGATGCCTATCAAGGTGTCTTCGGCACGACGCATGGCCGCAGCTACGGTATCTATCTGAAGTACCCGGATTTTGAGGGGACGTCATCGACGTGTTGGCTGCTTTATGGCACCGGTTCACTGACCAAGGGGACGAGCGGCATGGCCCCGGTCTGCCTGGCGACGAGCTATTACGTCCTTCCGGAGATTCTCTACAGGATGGCTAACGATGACCAGGCCGTGATCGAGTCACGGCAACGGCAGGGGGTCCGGCGCGCTGCGGCGCGGCATGCCACGGCGCGGCACGCGAATTACTGTGTCTACCGGACGCCCGACTATATGATCTCGGGGGTGCAGGATTATCGCAAGGGCGAGAAGGAATCCTCCTCACACGTAGCCCAGGTCACACTGGGCAAACGGAAGGATGAGCAGGCGGCGCTCGTCTTCTGGTCCTGCCCGTTGACTTCGGCGGAGGGCTCGGGCCTGCGTCCCGACTACTGGTCCGGACACATCGCATTGCCGCGGGTCATCCAACACAAGAATGTACTTTCACTGACATGGCAGTTGCCGCCCTATGCCTGGATGACACACTGTTTCTTTGAACCCGTACGGTTCGATGAGGTGCGGTTCGATGATGCTACTCTTGCGGGAGCTCAGTGGGCGTTCGCTCGGGTCGGCGACGGCTACGTCGGCGTGTTGTCTGAGCACGGGATGACCATTGGCGACGCAGGGCAGTATGCTGGCCGGGAGCTGGTCTGCTGTGCACGGAAGAATACCTGGGTGGCGGAGTGTGGCCGCGCTGCGGACTGGGGCACGTTTGATGCCTTTGCTGAGGCACTGACGGGGGCTGAGATCTCTGTCACGGATGATGTGTTGATGTACAATTCACCATCAATCGGGGCTTTCGTCACCGGTTGGGATGTAGCTCCGACCGTCGAGGGGCAGCCTCTCGTGCTGCGTGGATATCCGATGGTGGATAGTGCCTGGGCGCACGCCGACTTCGGCTCTGGTGAGCTAAGGCTGACGTACGGTGATGAGATCTACGAGATCTGGTTCAATCAGTAAGGAAAGAATCAGCGAATCAGCGAATCAGCGAGGAAGCGAAGAGGCGAGAGCCTCTGCGGGTTGAAGTGGTACTCATCCAAGGAGAGAGATACATACATGACTGAGACCTCATATGTCCGCTACAAACTGACAGACGGTTACATCCATAACTGGCTGGTGTTGGGGCCGCAGGTCATCCGCGTTGAGCAGGCCGGTAATGCCGCCGGGGTCTATGACGCGACATT
>JAGHDT010000567.1 GCA_021159805.1 Anaerolineae bacterium | reverse complement strand
GCCGGCACCCTGGTGGAGTTCATCAAGGTTGATGACTATACGCTGAAGCTCAAGTATGATACGCCCGCCCCCTTAACGGCCAAGCGCCTGGCGATGTGGACCAACCAGGGCATTGGCCCTCGGTGGATCGCGCCCGCGGAGTATATGAAGCAGTTCCACCCCGACTACAGCGACGACTACGCGGATTACGAGGAGTTCGATCAGCGGATCAACCTCCGCCAGAACCCCGAGCTGCCCACGCTTAACCCGTGGATGGTGACGAAGTATGACCCCTCACTGAGGCAGGTCTGGGAGCGCAACCCCTACTACTACGCTGTGGATACTGAAGGCAATCAGCTGCCATACATCGACAAGATCGACGCCGAGTTCGTCGAGGATGCTGAGGTCCAGAAGCTCAAGATCATGCAAGGCGATATCGACTGGGCCCACTTCCATAAGGCCACGCTGGCGGATGTCGGAACCCTCAAGGACAATGAGGATGCCGGCAACTACGAGGTGCGGTTCTGGGACGGCGGCTCCGGGACGGGCCAGATGTACTCCTGGAACCACGATCACCCTGATGACAAGCTCCGCGAGCTCTATCGCACGCCGAAATTCAAGCAGGCGATGTCCTTCGCTATAGATCGACCGCGCATCAAGAAGGTGATCTACTACGAGACCGGTATGATGACCACGGGCACGATGAGCCCCAAGGCCATCGAGTTCAACTTCAACGCCGAGGCGCAGGCCCTCTACCAGGAGGCCCGAGACGCCTACGTGGCCTACGATCCTGACAAAGCGATGGCCTTGCTCGATGAGATCGGTGTGGTGGATAGCAATGGTGATGGTTTCCGCCAGTTCCCCGATGGCAGCCCGCTGGAAGTTGTCGTTGAGATCCAGGCAGATGCCGGAGATGCGGCGGTACGCACCCTGGAGATCACCAGCCAGAACTGGATGGACATCGGTCTCAACCTGGTCATCAACCAGATGCCGCCTACAGAGTTCGGCGTCAGCTGGCAGGCCGGACAGCTCAGCATCCACTGCAACTGGGAGGTTGGGGATGGGCCCGACCACCTGCTGTACCCGAGCTGGGTCGTCCCCAATGAGCCCGCCCGCTGGGCGCCGCTTAGCGGCAACCGCCTGCAGTACCTGGGTACGGACAAAGAGGACAGCGAGCTGGACAAGAGCCCGTGGGATCGCCAGCCGCCGCGCTTTGCCTCGACTGAGCAGGATCTGATCGGGGCGCCGGTGTGGAGGCTACAGGAGGAGCTCTATAAGGCGGCTATGCTTGAACCGGATGCGATCAAGCGCATGCAGCTTGTGTGGGACATGGTACGAATCCATATCGACAACACTTTCTACATCGGCACCGTGGCAAATGCGCCGCGCATCATCTTCGTCAGCAAGGATATGATCAACGTGCCATACCGCGAGGACCTGGCACTGGGTGGTTTCGTGAACCCGTGGATCATACCGTATCCGGCGGTGACCAACCCCGAGACGTACGCGTTCAAGTAGGTCGAGGGAGCGTGAATTCGCGACAGTCGTAACATCAGAAGAGGGGAAGGTACATGGTGCCTTCCCCTCTGTAGTTTATGGAAAGCAGTTTGGGTGTGAGGAGGAGACCAGGATGACTGGGTACATACTGCGGCGTCTTGGGTATATGTTGGTCACGTTGGTCATGGTCACGATTGTGGGGTTCGCTCTCATCGAGCTGCCCCCCGGGTCGTATCTGGAGTTCCACGTTCAGCAGCTTCGGAATCAGGGCGGCGATGTGACGCAGGCTCAGATTCAGGCCCTGGAGCGCCGGTACGGTCTCAATGATCCTGTCTACGTCAAGTTCTGGAAGTGGATTTCCGGATTTCCCAAGGGAGACTTCGGCGAGTCATTCCAGCACCAGCGGCCGGTAAGCGAGCTGATCTGGGATCGCCTCGGATACACCGTGGCTATCTCGGTCTTTACGTTGATTCTCAGTTGGAGCATAGCGATCGTGGTGGGAGTCTACTCAGCAACGCATCGTTACACGATCCCCGACTACACTATCACCGCCCTGCAGTTTGCCGCGCTGGCGATCCCCAACTTTCTGCTGGCACTGGTGTTGATGGTCTTCCTGCAACAGGTCTTTGGGACGCACGTTGGCGCCCTCTTCTCGTCCGAGTATCGGGATGCGCCCTGGTCTGTGATGAAGGTACTCGACCTGCTAGGTCACCTCTGGGTACCTGTCTTGATCCTCGGTGTCTCTGGCACCGCGTGGACGAGCCGTGTGATGCGCGCCAACCTGCTGGATGTGCTGAATATGCAATACGTCCAGACCGCGCGCGCCAAGGGCGTTCCTGAGCGGACAGTGATCTGGAAGCACGCTGTGCGCAATGCCTTGCATCCGCTGGTCATGACACTGGGCATGAGTCTCCCCGGCATCATCTCCGGTGAGACGGTGGTGGCGACCGTGCTGAACCTTCCTACCAGTGGTCCGATCTACTTCCAGGCGTTGATGCAACAGGATATGTATCTGGCGGGTACGTTCTTGGTCTTCCTATCGGTCGCGCTGCTGATCGGCAATCTGATCGCTGATATTACGCTGGCGTGGCTCGATCCCAG
>JAGHDT010000452.1 GCA_021159805.1 Anaerolineae bacterium | reverse complement strand
GCACGAACTGATCGCGCTCATCGCGCCGCGCCCCGTCTACATCGCCAGCGCCGCCGAGGATCTCTGGTCTGACCCGCGCGGAGAGTTCCTGGCCGCCAAGGCCGCCGATCCGGTCTACAGGCTGCTGGGCACGGCCGGGCTCCCGATAGACGAGATGCCACCCCTACACACCCCAGTACACGGTCGGATCGGCTACCACATCCGCGCGGGCAAACACGACATCACCGAGTACGATTGGGCGCAGTATCTGGACTTCGCGGACAAACATCTGAAGGCGGAAGGGGAGAAGAATCTAGGAATCAGCGAATGAGCGACACGAAAGGAGACCGACACTATGCGCATCATCCAGTTCCTGGATCTTGAGGGGACACACCGGGTAGGGATCGTGCGGGACGCCAAGACGGTGGATGCGCTTGCGGGCGAGCAGACCGTCTATAGCCTGGCGCTCGAGGCAATCCGCAGCTCCAAGTCGCTGACGCAAGTGCTCAGCGAGCAGACGACCGGCCGGCAGCTCGAGTACGCTAACCTGGTCGCCGAACGGCGCATCTTGCCACCGCTTGACCACCCCGACCCGGCCCACACGCTGGTGAGCGGCACGGGGCTGACCCACCTGGGCAGTGCCGATGCCCGCGATGAAATGCACAGAGCAGACGCGGCCGCAGATGCCGCTGCGTCGACTGAACCCCTGACCGACAGCATGCGGATGTTCCGGATGGGGATCGAGGGCGGCAAGCCCGCTCCAGGGGAGACGGGCGTCCAGCCCGAGTGGTTCTACAAAGGCGACGGCGGAATCGTCACGGCCCCCTACCGCCCGCTGCTCGGCCCACCATTCGCCCTGGATGGTGGCGAAGAGCCCGAGATCGTGGGCCTCTATGTCGTGGGGTTCGATGGCACACCCTATCGACTGGGCTTCGCCCTGGGCAACGAGTTCTCGGATCACGTGATGGAGAAGCAGAATTACCTCTATCTCGCCCATTCCAAACTGCGCCCTTGCGCCTTTGGCCCTGAACTGCGGCTGGGGGAACTCCCTAAGGACATCCCCGGTGTCTCACGCATCCTCCGCGCGGACAGCATTATCTGGGAGAAACCTTTCCTGAGTGGGGAACTCAACATGTCACACACGATCGCCAACCTGGAATACCACCACTTCAAATACCGCGGGTTCTGCCGCCCCGGCGACGTGCACGTGCACTTCTTCGGCACAGCAACCCTGAGCTTCGCCGAGGGCATCACCCTGATGCCGGGCGACGAGATGGAGATTGAGGCCGAGAGCTTCGGCCGCCCGTTGCGCAACGCCCTGGCCATCAGCTCACAGACAGATCACACCATCAGGGCGCTGTAAAATGGCCACCCCACAATTGAGGAAAACACCGCACGTGTGGTAACATGAAGGCGTAACCATATTGTGCGGATTATTGAGGGACTTAGCTATGGATAACGACCTGATAACGCTGTGGGAAACACCCAAGGCCAAGGAAATCTACATGATCGCTGGCTGGCGCCAGTGGGCGGATGCGGGAGCGATCTCATCGGGGCTGCCCCTGTATCTCATCCACCGGACCAATGCCCGCAAGATCGGTGAAATCAAGGACGACGGCTTCTATCTCTTTCAACTGCCGGGAGCCCACCACTTCCTGCGCCCTGAAATCCAGCTAGAAGACGGCTACCGTCAATCGCTCAAGAAGCCACAGAACGAATTCTACTACTGGGGCGACGATGAAAAGGGGTTGGTTATCTTCCTGGGTGAGGAGCCTCATATGCGTGCCGACCGCTATACCGAGGCACTGCTCAGTGCAGCCAAGACCCTGGGCGTGAAGCGCGTCGTGGCCGTGGGAGGCGTCTACGGCGCGATGCCATACAGTCGGGACCGCGAGGTATCGTGCGTCTACAGCTTGCCGGTGATGAAAGAGGAGCTTGAGGCATACGCCGTTCGCTTCTCCAACTACGAGGGGGGCACCACCATCGGAACCTATATGGTCGACCACGCCGAGCACCTCGACCTGGAGTTCCTCGTCTTCTACGCCATTGTCCCAGCCTATGACTTCTCGCCCGTCTCCGACTTGGTCCAAGCCATCAGCATCGAGCACGACTTCAAGGCCTGGTATGACCTTATGCGCCGCATCAACCATATGTACCAGATGGAGATTGACCTCTCGGAACTCGAAGAGCAGAGCCACGAACTGCGCCAATCTATGGACGCCAAGATCGCTGAGCTGGAAGACCAGCTGCCGGACCTGGCTGTTCACGCCTACCTGGCCGATCTGGAAGAGGACTTCGACGCCGAGCCCTTCATCCCGCCGCTGAGCGATGTCTGGGGTCGCGCCCTGGGGAATTTGCTCCGCGACGAAGATGCGGAAGAGGAATAGAGAAATTCACACAGAGACACAAAGGGGCTACCCGCTATGGTAGCCCCTTTTATGTGCAGTCAGGTGGCAACTACGGCCAACTGTTGCGGCCTGCTCCGAAAACCACCCGTACCAGCAGACTTTCAGGCGAGACAGCCATCGGGCCCGTCGAATGCGAATCCGCCGTGACGTCGCCACAGTGACAGTACCAGAGAGATCAACGAGGTTATAGTACTGTAGCACACGGCGCAGCAGAGCAACAAGCGGGCCGATGCCATCGGTGTCTGGGCGAAGAAGAAGTACGCCCGCATGCGTACCAGGCATGTGCGAACGTATGTCGGCAAAGCCCTTGTCCGCGGTCACCAGAAGCCTATGTTCAACCTGCACAGCGCGCCACAGCTCGGCGTCTGGAGCTCCCCCCATACCTTGGTCAATGACTCCAATTGCATCGTGCCCTGCCTCGCTCAGCAGTTTCGCTACCGCGCCGGGCAGATCCTCATCCACCTTGATTCGCACTGATCACCCCAGCGATGGCAGAGACATCAAGATGTCCTGGCTCACGACCTCAGCAGCGTAGGCAAGTGCCGCCTGAATGTCTTCTTGGGTCAGTTGTGGATACTCCGCTGTGATGTCCTCAGGAAGCATGCCATCTGCGAGGCTACCAATGACAATGGCAACAGGAACCCTGGTGCCCTTTATGCACGGATCGCCATGATGCACGTCCGGCGCCATCACGACATAGTCTTGCCAGCGGAGGCGCTCCATTATCCCACCTCACTTATCACAATCTTGTACGCAGCGCGCACGGCTGTTGACAAACAAGTCACCACATCTATCTATATTATACCGGTAGAGTAACGAAAACGCTCAAGCAGATAGGCGAATCAGCCAACAGAATGGCTCGGGCGTTGAGGCAAGAATCGGCAGATGACTACCACAGCTGCCCAATTGCAGCCCACCATTCGCCACTTCTTCATTCTTGCCTCCTCTCGTCTGTGCCTCTCCGCGGCATTGCGTAAGCTTTCAGTCTTCTGCCCCCATCACATGCACACCCTCGTAGCCACACCCCATCGCTACGTGCACCTGCTGGCGGGCCATATCGTACACCACCGACCACTGGGTCGAGGACTGGGTCACGTCGAAGAGTAGGTCCATCGCCGATTCGGGCATCGGGCAACCCGACGTTCTTCTGGCAAGCTCGATGAAGAGGTCGACGCGTCTCGGGGAAAGCCCTAGAGCCTGGGCTGCCAAACTACGGCAGCCGAAGACTCTAGGCCCACAGCCGGCGGAACAAGCTAAACGTCGGGCACCAGAGTCACCGCACCAGCCTTGCGAAGGCTGCCGGAACTCCGCAAGAGATCGCTTTCTCGCTTGCTCGCTTTCTCTCCCATTCGCTGATTCTCCATTCGCTGATTCTAGCCCCACTGCGTGGGGCTCTCGCTCTGCCACTCTATTGCTTGCTCGCCTTGTCGCCTACTCGCTTCCCCACACCGCCGGCGATGTCGGCCGCTGCATCCGCGCCAGAAACTCCTTCTGGAGGGCGGGCGTAATCGTATCAGCCTTGACCGCGCGGATCAGAGCAGCCAGCGCGTCGACGCGCGCCTGGAGCAGAACCTCGCCTTTGGCAGCGGTGGCTTTGCCGGGTTCACCGACGTACATTGCCGGGTACTGGCCGTACCAATCCATCGGCGAGTAGGCACCAACCTCCTGGAGCGGCACATTCTGTCGCAGGTTGGTGAAGGGCTCAGGCGGGACCTGGTCCATCTTCACCAGGTCGGGATGCAGGGCCAGGAGCGTGCTGGTCTCGGATTCGCACGCGTGACCGGTCTCCTTTGTCTCCAGCAGCCCCTCGGGCGCAGGCAGAAAGAGCTTGGCCTCATAGACGACGTAGGGCTTGCCGGCCTCCACCAGCGTCTGCACGAAGAGGGGAATGAGATAGCGATTGCCGCCGTGTCCGCTGAAGAGGATGATCTTGTTGAGACCATGGCGGGCCATCTCATCACAGATGTTCTCCAGCAGCGCCATAACCAGATCACGGCGGATGACGACGGAGCCGGGCAGATGCGCCGATTCGTGGTTGATGCCATAAGGATAGGCGTGGAAGACGATGGTCGGTTCGAGCTCTGCAGCGCGACACGCAACCGCGTGGCATTCGAACATGTCGGTGCCCAGCGGCAGATGTGGCCCGTGCGGCTCCAGCACGCCGATGGGGATCAGACCCACACCGTCACAGGTCACGACGGCTTTCTCGAAGTCCAGCGATGTCAGGTTTTCCCATTGCATAGGTACCTCCTTGAGGTAGGGATGGTGGCAGCTTCCTCAGCCCGGCGTGTCCGTCAGGAAACCCTAAGCTGCAAAGAGGCGGTCAGTGTGTCGCAGGGTCTCGGTGAATGCAACGTTGTCATCACGCCCGTGATTGAAGAAGCCGTGCGTCTTCCCCTCAAATCCAATGACCTCACAGACATTCCCTGACGCTTGCATCGCCTCGCAGAAATCGACCACTTGCGCATAGGGCACCGTCTGGTCATCGACGCCGTGAAGGATCAGCGTAGGAGGACAGCCGGGGTGCACGTAATGCCGAGGTGACAGCTCAGCACCGCGCCCGCCAAACCGTTCGGAGAGCGGAGCAAAGGTTGCGTCGACGACAGGGTTGAAGAGCAGCAACGCATCCGGTGCCGAGCTGATGCCCAGGTCCTCGGAGGGTTCGTCAAGGCCCGGCACAAGGGCTGTACACGCCGCAACGTGCCCCCCAGCAGAGCCGCCACCCCCGGCAACCCGGGACGGATCCACACCCAACTCTCCGGCATGCGCCCGCAACCAACGGACAGCGGACTTACCATCGGCCACACACTCAAAGGGCGTGGTCCCGTGGCTGTTGCGCACACGGTACTCTGCCGATACAGCGACCATCCCCCGCGACGCCAGATGCCGGCAGTGCGGGAAGAACTGCGATGGCGTACCGCCCACCCAGCCTCCGCCGAAGAAGAAGACAACAGCCGCCCGGGGCGCAGTCGCAGGTTCGAGCGGCGCAAAGATGTGCGCGCGCAGCGCCACATCACCGATGGTCTTGTAGATGAGCTCGCGCTCCGTGATACTGTTGGGCACCCTGTTACCCCTTGATAGGCAACGAGGCACCATCGCGCAGGAAGAGCGGGATGCGCTCCAGCGGCGCGTCGACAGTCAGGATCTGCCCGCCCGCGTAGATCTCCCCACTCCAGACATCGGTCCAAGTGGCACCTACCGGCAGATAGACCTCGCGGCTGCGGGCGCCTTCGTGGAGCACAGGCGCGACCAGCAGATCTGGTCCGAACATGTAAGCGTCCTCGACCTCATACGCAGCTCCGTCCTCCGGGAAGTCAAAGAAAAGCGGGCGCATCGGTGGGGCACCGGTCTCATGCGCAGCCTGCATCTGATCCATGATGTAGGGACGCAAGCGCTCGCGAAGGAAGAGCAGCTCGCGGATGATCGCGTAGGCCTCATCACCAAACGACCAGATCTCGTTATCGGCCCCGGAGCCATCGGCGCCGGGTTCCCGAACACCGTGCAGTCGAAAGAGGGGGCAGAAGACGCCGTACTGGAACCAACGCACGATCAACTCACGGAAATAGGACGTTCGTGGGTCACCTGCGTGGAAGCCACCGATATCCGTCGTCCACCAAGGGATGCCGCTCAGGCCGATATTCAGGCCACCGCGAACCTGCCGCCGGAATGACTCCCAGGTCGAGGCGATATCGCCGGACCAGACGGCAGCGCCGTAGCGCTGGCTGCCGGCCCACGCCGAGCGGCAGAGTGTGATGATCTCATCCTCGCCCTCGGCGCGCAGTCCGTCGAAGAAGGTCTGCTGATTGAACCGCGGGTAGAGATTGGTGACCTCTACTCCCGGCCCGGCGTGGTAACGGATATTCTCCGGCTCATACGGCGCAAGCTCGGGCTCGCAGGCATCCAGCCAGAAAACCTTGATCCCGTACTTGTAGTAGTTCTCGCGGATGCGATCCCAGACGAAGGCGCGCGCTTCGGGATTCGAGGGATCGTAGAAGTAGAGGTAGACCCGGCCCTCGGGGCGATTGTCGATGAAGTAGCGCTGCGGCTCAACCCCGCGCTCAGTGCGCAGCAGGTACCCGCCGGCATCCATCGCCTCGAAGTTCTCGCTGAGCGGGTTGACCGTCGGCCAGACCGAGACCATCACCTTGACGCCCATCTCGGCCAACTCACGGACCATCGCCTCTGGATCGGGCCAGCATTCGGGGTCGAACTTCCAATCCCCCTGAAGCGTCCAATGAAAGAAGTCGACAACGATCACGTCAAGCGGCAGGCCGCGCCGCTTGTGCTCACGCGCGACCGCCAGGAGTTCATCCTGAGTCCGGTAGCGGAGCTTGCACTGCCAGAACCCCGCGGCCCACTCGGGCAGCACGGGCGCATGGCCGGTGGCGTCCACATAGTTCGACAGGATTGCCGCCGGTGTCGCACCAACCGTCACCCACATATCGAGTTGCTGCGCGGCCGCGGCCACCCAGCGCGTGCCGTTGGCGCCCAGCTGCACCCGCCCCACGCCCGGATGGTTCCACAACAGGCCGTATCCGTGGTTGGAGAGCAGGAACGGGATTGAGACCATCGTGTTGCGCTGAAAGAGCTCGACCACGCAGCCTTTCTGGTCCAGATGGCCGTGCTGCTGCTGGCCCAACCCATAAAAGCGCTCACCATCCTGCGGCTCAAAGCGGGCCTCGATGTGGTAAAGCGATCCCCCGATGGGTTTCAGCTCGCGCGCCGCCGGCCCAATCGCATCCACCTCAGGCTGCTGATCTGCCAGCACCACCTCGCCGGCGGCGTTGAGGAAGCGCACACCACCGATGGCCGACACTTCGGCAGTGATCCCGCCGTTGCGGATCGAGGCACCGGCCTCATCTATCTCGATCTCGGCCCCGGCGTTGCCGGCACTGGCTGCGCCGGCCTCTATTGGCAGCAGTGCCTGCGGAAGATCGTCCGCAATCGCGGCGTTCCGCGTGACGCGCACACGCAGGCTGTCGTTCCCCCACGGCTCGATCCGCAGAATCTCATGCTTGTGGCGCCAAACCAGCGCCGCACCATCTCGTTGAAATCGTGATCTCGACATCGGGGTGCATCTCCTTGTCAATGGCGCACCATCAGGACAGAGCGTCGTCAGAACAACGTGTCGTCAGTACAGCGCATCACTCCGAAACATTATTCGGCGCGAAGACGGTGGGCAATGTGAACCAGAACGTACTGCCCGCACCGACTTCACTCTCGACACCCACTTGACCACCGAGCCTGTCGATGATGCGATGGACAATCGAGAGTCCCAAGCCGTGACCTTCGCTTGTGTCAGCATGAAAACGCGTGAACGGCGTGAACAAGCTTGTCATCTGATCTTCGGTCAGCCCCTGGCCATTATCTCGAACCCAGAAGCGCATCCCCGGTATGCAGTCGCCCTCACCGCCAGCCTCGACCGCCGGCTTGATCTCGCAACACTCATAGCCCAGCGTGACACTGGGAGGGGACCCGCCGTACTTGATCGCATTGAGCAGGTAGTTCACCCAGGCTTCCAGAAGCCAGGGCCCATAGCCGACCACATTGGGCCAGGACTCCGGCATTGAGATTGCGGCACCGCTCCCGGTGATCACAGAGTCCACACGCCGCAGGGCATCGGCAACCACGGTCTCCATATCAAGCAGGTCAACCACAAGACTGTCTTGCCGATGCACCTGCGCCAAAAGGAGCAGCGAATCGACAATCCCCGACATCTGCCGCCCGGTATCATTGAGCAAGCCTAGATACTGCCGGATCTCGTCTTTGGTCAGCTCATCAAGGTAAAATCCCAGCATCTCGACATAGCCGATGATGATGGAGAGCGGACCTTTGAGATCGTGAGCCGCCGTGTGAGCGAAGGCATCCAGCTGCTCGTTACTGATCTGCAACTGCTCCATCTGTTGCCGAAGCGTGGCCTCGGCTGTCTTTCGATCAGTAATGTCCCGAAGAACAATCAAGCGTCCGATCTTACGTCCTCTCCGGACGGCCAGCTCCGTCGTACTGCAGGCATAATGCAGCTGTTCCCCATTGCAGTTCACAGCCAAATCAACATCCTCGTCAATCCCTTGACTGAGATGCTCGGCCAGCTCGGTCCACCCCCCTACGAGGTCTAGCACTGATGTCCCCAGGTAACTGTCAATCGGAGCAACCAGCCCCAAGCGTGAAAACAGCGCCACCGCTGCAGGGTTCAGATCGAGCACACGGTTCTGACCATCGAGCGTGATCACACAATCGCGCATACTGTCAACCAATGTCGCCCGGGCGATCGGCTGCACATCGAAAAGCCTGTGCCAAAAGATACCCATCGCAAACGCTAGCCCAGATAGAGCGAAGCCGATGGGCGTGAAGTCCTTCCTGAGACCAGGGACAAGACGGGAAACGTAGGTGAGGTTGACGAACACCGGCGTAAGAGCGCCGATCAGCAGCCACCTTGATTGCCCCCGGTACAATTGCTGGGACCTGAAGTGATTCAGCACAATGACCGCGGCCCCAACAATGACGACGGCGTACGCGTTAGCAATGTGGACATAGAACCAAGGACCGTACTCGACGTACAGCGCTAACATACCATTCACAGGATAGAACACATAGCTCCGCCACACCAGGTGCTCGTCGGGGCTGAACCAGAGGAGCAGCACGGTGATCAACGGAATCAAACCGAAGAACCAAAACGCCGAAGGGCCGGCCCTGACCCGCGTGCCCGTATATTGGAGGGCAAACGCAAGCCAAGCAACTGGCGTGATCCCAATGAAAAGATAGGTGACTTTGGCCCAGAAGAGGGTCATCTCAGGTGTCACCGCGATCAGCTCGAAACTGTTGAAGGTCAACCACCCGGAGACTGCCATCGTCAACACAATCAGTGCGAGAATCTCCGGGGTCTTGTTCCGCCGCAGGGCATACGCCAACACACCGGCCGACAAGGCCAGCGATATGGGTACCAATAGCAGAAAGATCGTGTATTGCATAGGTAGTGTCAGCCCAGAGCTTCAGAAGCTGCTAGGAAAAAGCGTGGAACATCAAGGATATTGAGCCTCACGTTCCACGCTGCGCGCACTTGCTTGTCTCAGCGGGGATCTCAGCCCCGCTGAGATCAAAGATCCAACGCCATCAGGGATACGTCCCCCCCCATCTGACCGACCAAGAGCGTCGCACCACGTGCGATGCCTTGCGGAGCTAACACCGCAGTCACGCTCTCCGGACCATTCGGCACCTGGGCCCAGGTCGTGCCCGCGTCTCGCGAAAGCCAGAGCGAGCTCTCCAAGAGCGCCAACATAGCGCGACTCTCTGCGAAATCAGGCGACAGCAGAATGCTGTTCACCGGGTCAGTGATGACCGCTGCACCGGACTGCGTCCAGGTGACACCGTCATCCTCTGAGACAAGCAGGCCCTGGCTCTCGGTACCGGCGAAGATCACGTGGTCCTGCGGGTACGTGGGCGACAGTGCCAGGCTAATGACCGGCTCGTAGCCGACCGAAAGCTCCACCTCACGCCAGGCACGCCCACCGTTGGTGCTCCGAAAGACACCGCTCTCCACTCCAGCAAACAGAGTTTCATCCTCGGCAAATCCCGGCGAAATCGTCAGACAGAAGACGTTGAGATCCAGCAATCCGAAATTCCAGCGTGCCCAATGGCTACCATGGTTGGCGGAGCGGAATATGCCATCCTCGGTGGTCGCAGCCAGAACGACGCCATCCTCGACAAAGTTGGGCGAGATGGCCAAAGCCGACACGGCCGGGGGCGGTGAATCCAGAATCGTGGCAAACCACGTCTCACCCCCATCGGTTGAACGCAGCACGCCGCCGGGCACCCCGGACAGGACATTGCGGTGCGTCTCACCATCATAGTCGGGGGCCAGCACAACCGACGTCGTGGGAAGCGGATCGCTTATCCCCAGGGAATCGTACACTGTGTGCCACGTCTTGCAGCCATCCCTGGATTGATAGAGTCCGGTGACGCGAGCAGCAAAACAGGTCCCTAAATCCGGTGTGCCTGCCAGGGCATAGACAAGATCGGTTGGGAATTCTTCAGGCAAGGCGTTATCAGACGAATGTTCAGACATTGACATTTCCTCTAGGTGGTTAGAGCTTCGGGAGCTTTGGCGCGATGTACCACCACATCGGTCGTCAACGCCATAGCCGCACTCGAGATCGCAGCGCGCACCGCAGTCTTGACCACCGTCGTGATATCCAGGATTCCAGCGGTCGCCATATTCGTCACCTGCCCGGCGACCACATCGAAGCCGACATAGGGACCTACATCTGCTAGCTGCCCGAGAATCTCGCCAGGCTCATAGCCGGTGTTCTCCAGCAGCGTGCGCGCGGGTGCCTCAACAGCCTCCAACAGGATGTGATAAGCCGCGCGTTCCTCCGACTCCACGCTCTCGGCGATGCGCGTCTGCAGCATCGACCGGCAGCCAAGCAACGCTGCTCCACCACCCGGGAGCACACCCTCGCGTATCGCGCCGCGCATCGCGTCAGAGGCACGTGTGGCCTGCTCTTTGGCGTAGTCCTGCTCAGTCTTGGTGATGCCGCCCACGTATAGGGTCGCCGATCCTCCCATTAGTTTGCCGATGCGCTCCTGAAGCTCACCGCGATCATCCGTATCAGAGGCACTGACGTAGACATCACGGAGATGAGCAATGTGCCGGCGTAAGGCCTTGGGGTCCCCCTTGCCACCGATGATACCGAGGTTCAACTTGTCCGCCCACAGACGGCGTGCCCGCCCCAGATCCGACAGCTTGACGTTCCGCAGCGAGTCCCCTGAGGCCTGGAGGAGTGCGCGCCCACCGGTCAGGACAACCATATCCATCAACGCCACACGCTGGGCGCTGACGGAGATCCCCGGTGTTTTGATCCCGATGGCGTTCAGTTTTATCTTGCCCTTGTCACGGTTCATCACAAGCATACCTATCGCGATGTCGGACATCCTGCGGCAGATGATCGCCAAGTCCGTGATACCCGCCTTCACACAAACGGTGAACACGGGAATCAGGTCACGCGGGTCCTCAATCTCAAGATCCGTCATCAGAACGGCCGCGTTCTCTAGTTCGGTTCGCTGCCGGCTGATATCAGTGATCAACGTGCGAGAGAGCAACCCACCATCCCAGTACATACCCTCGACGTACTCACGATCGAAGAACCGCCCCTGGCCCTTGCGAATCTCCAGGCGACCATACTCGCCGATGATGTCGAAAATCTCACCCAACAGCTTCCCCAACTCAGGTTCGCGGGTGATGACAGTCGCCAAGCGGGTCAGTTCCTCTTTGCCCGCCACGCGGCCGGTCATGCCATCGAGTTCATTCAGGATTTCACGCAGGCCATGCTCCAGGTGAGTGCGAAGCCGCATGGCATTGCCACCGGCAGCAAGGTAACGCACGCCGGCCCGGTACGTTGCCTCAAACACCACGGCTGCCGTCGCCGTCCCATCGCCTACCTTCTCACGCACAGTCCAGAGAACATTTCGCAGGAGCATAGCGCCGACATCAGCATCCCGATCGCGGATCTGGATGATGCGCCGAGCGATCGTACCGCCATCGTCCAATAGCTCCGGGATCTTGCCGATCGGGCCGATCGTTGTATCGTAGAGCGTGATTCTGGGAAGTGGGCCCAGGGTCGGTCGCACGGCATCCGTCATCTGCTCAATGCCTCTGAGCATACCTCGGTGCACGTCGGGCTGGAAGACAACCCTGGATCTCTGCCACTTTTCTGGTTTGCTTGCCATTGCGATATGTAACTCCTTAGTATATTCTCATCGCACCGTGGCATCAGGCTGCGATGCATCATCCCGGCTCTCAGCAGGTCTTGGAAACCGGCCGTCTACCTCAAGTCCCACTATCATACCAAGAATTGGTAATTCGGAAACCCGAACCAGCCTAGATCACCGGCAGCACAAACACGTCCCCGGTGTCGGAGATCCACTGAGCAAGCCGGTCCTGCAATCGCTTCCTCTCCCCACGGAACTTCGTGTTGTGCGCCAGGTTCGCCAGCTCGTAGGGATCCTCGTTGAGATTGAACATCAACCACGGCTGACCCTCGAACACCACGTACTTCCAGCCGTCCCGGGTGATGACAGCCCGCCAGGGCCGATCGACACTGTCGCCGTGGCCGGTAGGGATGACCGATTGGATGAAGGCCGAATCCGGGGACTCGATCTGCGGGCGCGACGGCAGCCGCAGCCCCGAGTAGTCGTGCCCGCGCATCCACTCCGGCGCGTCAATGCCACAGAGCCCTAGCGTCGTCGGTGCAATGTCAACGTGGTTCATCGGCACATCCAGACGTCCGGAACGTCCCTCGTAGCGCGGGTGGAGACCACCGATGATGAAGGGGACGCGCACCGACTCCTCCAACGGGGAGGTCTTGAGGAACTGCCCGTGGGAGCCGTGATTATCGCCGTGGTCCGAGAAGAAGATGAGATTTGTGTCGAGATCCAGTCCCGCCTCCGCCAGCGCTTCGCGCACACGCCCCACATTCCAGTCCAGATTCTCGATCTGGGCATAGTACCCGGCCAGCTCGCGCCGTGCCCGTTCCTCGACCCAGGCCACCGGCGGCACGTTTGGCCGCAGTTCGACCTGTCCGGGCGCGTGGCCCGCCAT
>JAGHDT010000288.1 GCA_021159805.1 Anaerolineae bacterium | reverse complement strand
GGTCAGTAGATGGTGGAATCGCTCTTGAACAAGTGGTCACCCATGCACCACGTGGAGTTGCGCGCCATCAGCCACCCAGCCTACGACTTTCTTCTGGGCCCATCGACGTCGGAGGAATCGCTCAAGGCCCGAATGCTCGCCCGCTTCAGGCGAGCCCTGAACCTGATCGTAGGCGACACCGTGATCGCGCTCGTGATACCGGAATTGGGGGATGGTCCATTCCACCTCGTCGTGGATCACCTTCCCCCACCACTCACAGGCGGCCTTCACCCGATCTGGTGGGAAGCGGAGACGCTGCACATCGGCCCGTGGGTGCTCCATTACACACAAACCATCCGTATCTGGGAACCACAACCAGACTGGAGTCAGATCAGGATCGGGACCCGGCAGAGGCAGCGCTTTCACGACGCGGTCGAGTCCGTGACCAGGGCGAAAATGGTCACCCTCACGGGGTCACCAGGAGCAATTGCGAGCCAACTCACGGGCAGCGTCGAGCCTCTAGCAGAAGCAGTAGTGTCGCTTGATCTTCCCGGCGTATGCTCTGCGGCTGGTACGTTGTGTGGTCTGGGGCCGGGGCTGACGCCCTCCGGCGACGATTACCTGGCCGGCGCACTGCTGGCACTTTGGGCCGGACACCATCCGCATCGATACGAGCTTTGCAGCGCGATCCGCGAGGGCACAGCAGGGCGGACTACGACACTGAGCCAGGCATTCATCGCCGCCGCCGCTCGTGGTGAGGCCAACGAACGGTGGCAGACGCTGCTCTCATTCCTTGGCGCACAGTCGACAGAGAGCAAGGAGCTCACTCAGCAGATCAAACGCGCAGTCAGCAGTATCAGCACCTACGGCGCCACCTCGGGCATGGATATGCTGGCAGGATTCGAGGCCGGCCTGATCTGGTGCACTACAGCACCCCAATAGCAGCGAGAGCAGGAGGTCGAGGTGATCACCCATACGCTCGTCAAGGCAGGCCAGTACTACGATTCCGTCACATTGCTTCAGGTTGCACAGACGCTACTCAAGCTGGACGGCGTCACCGACGCCGCAGTCGTCATGGGGACCCCAGCCAACCAGGGCATCCTCAGGAACGCGGATCTCTTGACGCCGGAAGCTGAGGCCGCATCGCCGGATGATCTGGTGATCGCGGTGCGAGCTATGTCCAAGAGCGAGGCCCTCAACGCTATCGCTTATGCCGAGGAGACGCTGACGGCGTCTCAACGCCAGGAGACCACGCAGCAGAGCGCGCCGACGCCCAGGAGTGTATCGACCGCGGCCAGGCAGATGGGCGACGCCAACATCGCGCTGGTCTCTGTGGCAGGACGGTACGCAGCTGACGTTGCACGCCAGGCACTCCAGCAGAACCTCCACGTCTTCCTCTTTAGCGATAACGTCAGTGTCGAGGATGAGATTGCGATCAAGCAGCTGGGCCGCGAGCGAGGTTTGCTGGTTATGGGACCGGACGCCGGGACGGCGATCATCAACGGTAAGACCCTGGGGTTCGCCAACGCCATTCTTACAACACCACCGACAGCCGGTGGCATCGGCATTGTAGCGGCCAGCGGCACCGGCCTGCAAGCCGTCACGACGGGGCTTGCCCAGCGCGGTATCGGCATCACACAGGCCATCGGCACCGGAGGACGTGACCTCTCGGCCGAAGTCGGTGGGATCATGATGGTCGAAGCTGTCAAAGCACTGCAGGCAGACCCCGTTACCGAGGTCCTGCTCCTGGTCTCGAAGCCGCCTGCCCCTGAAGTCGCGGAGCTTGTTCTGGAGACGGTCCGGAAGAGCGACAAGCCCGCCGTCGTCTGCTTCCTCGGCGGCAAGAGAGAGCCCATCGAGGCCGTGGGCGCAATACCGGCGTCCACACTGGAGAGAGCAACGCTGATCGCCGCGGAACTCGCGACAGGTGGGCAACCGGCTCACGCCATCGCCGCGCTCAGAGAGCGAAACCAAGGCCTCAAAGAACAGGCCAGGGAGCTCAGATCCAGACTCTCCAGAGGCCAGAAGTGCTACCGTGGTCTCTTCTCCGGTGGCACCTTCTGCTACGAGACCCAGATCATCCTGAGCAAGATGTTGGGCAAGAACCGGATCAAGTCCAATGCCCCCCTCAGCAAGGCCCAGCGGCTGGCCAGCGCCAACGTCAGTGAGGGACATAGTGCAGTCGACCTGGGGGAGGATGAGTTCACGGTAGGACGGCTACATCCTATGCTGGACCCGGCACTCCGCAACCGCCGCATCGTCCAGGAGGCGCGCGATCCAGACACCGCCGTCCTCTACATTGACGTCGTCCTCGGCTACGGTGTCCACCCCAACCCGGCAGGGGCTGCCGTCGAAGCGATCTACGAAGCACAGGAGCGCCTCAAGCGCAAGAAGCGCGACGTCATCTTCCTCGCCCACGTATGCGGCACGAATGCAGATCCCCAGGATGCATCCAGACAGGTGGAAATCCTGCAGCAGGCCGGCGTCATTGTCATGCCCAGCAACGCTGCCGCCGCGCGGCTGGCGGGGTACATCCTGAGGTAAGCGAGAACCAAACCCGGTAAAGGCCGTCAAGCAACAAGGAGCGCACACTATGGCAATCCAGGACCTATTTGGTCAACCCATCCGAGCCGTCAATGTCGGTCTTGAGACATTCGCGGAGAGCCTGCAGGATCAGGGCGCTGAGGTCGTGAGCGTGGACTGGCGCCCACCCCTATCCGGCTACGCAGCACTGACCACCACCCAAACGGGCATTGACATAGATACCGCCAATGCTGAAGCGTTGGAGCGCATCCGGTCCGGACGCCCCCGGCTGGTGGGGATGGATACCGCCGGGAGGATCATACCCGGCATGGGCGACCGCATGATCCTTCACGCCGGGCCGCCGATCGCGTGGGAGAGGATGTGCGGACCACAGCGCGGCGCCGTGATGGGCGCCATTGTCTATGAAGGTTGGGCGGCGACCTACGAGGAGGCGGCTGACTTTGCCGCCTCGGGCGCGATCACCTTTGAGCCCTGCCACCACCATCACACCGTCGGGCCTATGGCCGGCATCGTCTCACCGTCGATGCCGGTCTTCGCTGTCGAGAACGAGACTTTTGGCAACACCACGTACGGGACACAGAACGAGGGGCTCGGCCGAGTCCTGCGCTATGGCGCGTACGGCGACGATGTGCTGGCCCACCTCAAATGGATGGAGACCGACCTCTATCCGGCGCTCCGCCGCACGATCCACAGGACCGGGCCCATCGACCTGCGCAGCATCATGGCGCAGGCGTTGCATATGGGCGACGAGGTCCACAACCGCAACCGCGCCGCCACGTCGCTCCTCATACGGCAGATCGCGCCAGCGCTGATCGAGTCCACCACCAAGAAGCGTGCCCAGGATATCCTCCGCTTCATCGACAGCAACGACCACTTCTTCCTCAATCTCTCCATGGCCGCTATCAAGGCGATGCTGGAGCCGGCGGAAGAGGTCGAAGGCTGCTCCCTCGTCACGGTGATGACGCGCAACGGCACTGACTTCGGCATTCGCGTGGCGGGAGTGCCCGGCGCGTGGTTCACAGCACCGGCCCCGATCGTCGATGGCCTCTGGCTCCCCGGCTACTCGGCCGAGGATGCCAACCCCGACATCGGGGACTCCAGCATCACGGAGACCGGTGGCCTGGGCGGCTTTGCGATGGCTGCGGCGCCCGCGATCGTGCGCTTCGTGGGCGGCACTTCAGAGCTGGCGATACAGGTCACGCAGGAGATGTACGAGATCACCGAAGGCGAACACCAGTTCTTCACCGTGCCCGGGCTTGACTTCCGGGGCACGCCGCTGGGCATTGACGTCCGCAAGGTGATGGCCACCGGCATTCTGCCCTTTATCAACACCGGCATCGCGCACAAAGAGCCCGGCATCGGTATGGTGGGCGCGGGGCTGGTGCGCGCACCGCAGGCCTGCTTCGAAGAGGCTTTTGCCGCCCTGAAGGCGATCTGTAGGTCGTAGAAACGCCCCGGGATGATGAACATCGGCAGAACAGAACGCGGACCGTGGTCCGCGTAGAGCATTGTCAGATCAACATGGGCGAGGGAACGCGCCCGCAGGCAATCGACCATCGCAGTTCGGACAGTCACATTCTCATCTGGGACCCACAGGAGGTTGTTTCGATGAAACTACTAGATCTCACGATCCCGCTGGGCATTGGTACGCCGCCCTGGCCAACGTATGAGCCGCTGCAGATAAAGTACTTCAAGCGGCTGGCACCCAACGGCGCCAATGGGCAGGTGATCACGCACTCCAACCATCTCGGCACGCACCTGGATGGGGAGATCCACTTCTACACCGCCGGCAAGGACATCGCCGATCTGGAGCTGGATTTCCTGGTCCACGACGCAGCTATCGTCGACCTGTCGGACGTCGTCGCGGATTATGACATCTACACCTCGGAGATGATCGAGGACCGGGTCGAGGTCAGAGAGGGCGACATCCTCATCATCCACACGGGATTCCACCACTTCGGCTGGGATATGCCCACCGCTGACGAGATCCGCTATATGGTCCAACATCCGGGACCCGACCGCGAGTTTGCGGAGTGGGCCAAGAAGAAGAAGCTGCGCTGGCTCGGCGTGGACTGCGGCAGCGCCGACCATCCGATGAATACCATCATCCGCGACTGGATGCCGCGCCAGGCACGCCAGGCCGAGGCACATTTTCAGAAGAAATACGGCAAGGGGTTGGCCGAGATCTTCGACGATACAAAGTACCAGCTGATGCACATCGAGCTGTTCCCTGAGGGCATCATCCACGCGGAGTGCATCGGCGGTGACCTTGACTTGCTGCTCAATCGCAGGGCTGAGGTAGGCTTCTTCCCCTGGCGCTTCGTCGATGGCGAATCCTGCATCGGCCGGTGTGTCGCTTTCGTCGACGACGACGAGTACGATGAGCTGATGGCCAAGAAGGCAGCGATGCCGCAGACTAAGTTCGGCGATGCCTACAATCCCGCACACGTAGAGAGCCTGAACAACCAGGTAAAGGCGAGAGCAGAGTCCTGATGCAGTGCCCCCCCCCTCTGACTCCCCCCCAGGAGGGGGGAGAAGAGTGACGCCGAGGGGCACGCAGCCGGTCCTCCCCCCGCGGGGGGAGCTAGAGGGGGTCACTAACCCAAAGGAGACGAGTACGACGGGCTGATAGTCAACAAGGCCACGATGCCGCAGACCAGACAAAGGCGAGGGAGCAAAGTCCCTTCCGGTCCTCCCCCCCGCGGGGGGAGCTAGAGGGGGTCACTAACCCAAAGGAGACGACTATGGCAGTAGATATGGAACTTGAAGCCGTTCTGCGGCCCCCGGAGTGCCCCCAGGCACACTACCCGGCCAAGGTGATCACACTGGCCAACAGTAAGCGCATGGTGGTGCGCGAGGTCACTCGCGACGATGTCCCGACCTTGCTCAAAGCCGTCCACCCGACGCTCTTCATCGACAAGGACTACTACAACGTCGTGGGCGCTCGCATCTATTCCGAACTGCTGGCATGGCAGTACTACCGGGTGCAGAATGAGTTCTGCCTCGTTGGCCAGATCGACGGCATCATGGTGGGTATGGTCAACAGCCGCATGTACACCGCGGAAACCGGAATGAGCCTGCACACACTGGCTATCGACCGGGGACTGCGTGTCGGCGCTCACCTGTTCGCCGCGAAAATGGAACACCACATTGAGTACCTCGGGCAGGACGAGGTGCTGATCGTCGCCGAGAGCCCGATCGGGTTCCGGCGGTGGATGATCGAGTACGGGCTGGAGCCTACAACGATCCCGCACGAACTGGGCGGCGCACCATCGTATCGTCTGACCCGCGAGCTCTACTTCGCGAGCAAAGCTCGACTGGTCGTCGGCGACCGCCCTGTGCCAGAGGAGCTAATGGCCCTCGCCGAGAAAGAGATCGTCGTCGCGGACGAGGCTATGATCCGCGAGAAGATCGTCGGATTGAGGGGGAGGTAAACCATGAGAGACGTCGCTATCATCGGCGTGGGGATGATCCCCTTTGGTCGTCGGGACCAGGACAGCCTGGTCGATATGCTCGCCTATGCCTCCCTCAAGGCACTGGATGACGCCCAGTTGGGCGACAAAGCTGTGGACGCCGTCTATGTCGCCAATATGGGCGGCGGTATCCTACAGCACCAGACGGCCATCGCCAGCGCGCTGGTCGATCGCCTGAGCCTGCTCCCCGCAGCGGCCGACACGGTTGAGAATGGCCCGGCCTCCGGGGCCTCGGCTGTGAAGAACGGGGTCCTGGCCGTGGCCTCGGGCTACTACGACGTGGTGCTGGTGGCTGGGGGCGAGAAGATGCGTGAGGTGAGCGGATGGCGAGCCACGGACTTCGTCGCCACACTCACCCACCCCGAGGTCGAGTACCCGTACGGCATCACGCTGCCGGGGATGGCTGGGATGTTCACCCGCCTCTATATGGAGAAGTACGGCCTCACCCGCGAGATGCTGACGGCCGTGGCCATCAAGAACCAGACCGTGGGCACCCTGAACCCCTATGCGCACGTGACGATGGCCATCACGAAGGAAGGCATACTTGAGAGTCCACACAGTGTGGTCAACAACCCAATAATTGCCGATCCACTGCATCTGTACGACGCCTGCCCGATCAGTGATGGGGCGGCGGCGGTGCTGCTTTGCCCGCTGGAGATGGCCAAGAAGTTGACCAAGCACACACCTGTGGTGATCGCGGGATTTGGCCAGGCGACGGATACGCACACACTACAGGAACGTGAGGATCCCACCGATCTGAAGGCGGTGACCCTGGCGGCGCAGCAGGCGTTCACGATGGCAGGCATCGGGCCGGAGGACATCGACGTGGCGGAACTCCACGACGCCTTCACGATCCTGGAGGTTGCGGAAAGCGAGCACGTGGGCTTCTTCAAGAAGGGCGAGGGCGGCAAAGCAGCCCTGGCCGGCAGGACGAAGCTCGGCGGAGAGATACCGATCAACGTCTCGGGCGGCCTGAAAGCCAGAGGGCACCCGGTGGGTGCGACGGGCGTCGCCCAGGTCGTCGACATCACCTGGCAGCTGCGTCACGAGCTGCCCGAGGGTCGGCAGGTCCTGGGTGCTACGTACGGCCTGACGGTGAACTTCGGCGGCTTTGGCAATAATGTCCTATCGTTGATCCTTAAGAGGTCTGCTTAGAACGAGGTGGTATCGTGAGCGAAATCAAGATCACCGGCTACAAGTGTAAGGCGTGCGGTCGCGTCCACTATCCCAAGCACGAGCAGTGCCTGACGTGCAAGGGGCGGGATTTCGAACCGCTGACCCCGGACGGGAACGCCAGGCTGCTGGCCTACACACAGATCTTCAACCTGCCCTGGGGGTTCGATGAGCGCTTTCTCATCATCGGTGTAGGCGAGTTCGAGAACGGGATCAAGGCGATGGGACAGATCAAGGCCGACTCTCTGGACAAGATCAAGACTGGGATGGAGCTCAAGCCCAGCTGGGAACCTGTCCGTCATCAATACGGGGAGCCAGTCTACGGCCTGAAATTCAAGCCGCTGGAATGACGTCACACGCTTGATTGACAGAAGGGAGGTGGTTGCCAGCACTGAGATCTCGTCGCGGCGTTGGCCACAATCATTCATCCATATCTAGCTGTGTCATTCAGGAGGTAAGCAGTCTATGTCTGAGCAAGAGAAGGCAGAGGGCACCGTCTACGGCTACCTGCCCAATGAGGCCCCTCCATTTGGACAAATGGTACTGTTGGGTCTCCAACACGTGCTGACTATGTTCCCGGCGACCGTCTTGGTTGCCCTCATCGTTGGCTTCGATGTCGGCACCGTGCTGACTGTATCCGGTGTCGCCACCCTTGTCGCCCTGATGCTCTCCAAGATCTGGATCGGCAAGTTCATTCCCCTGTACTACGGCTCATCGTTCAGCTACATCGCGGCAACGTTGACGCTGACGGGCGCGTCATACGGCGTCTACGCCGGTGATGCGGTCCGGCTGGCCCAGGTCGGCATCGTCGCCACTGGTCTCGTCAACATCCTCGTCGGCTTCATCATCATGCGCGCCGGGAAAGAATCCCTTGACAAGGTTCTGCCCCCCGTCATCACAGGTACGGTTGCGCTGGTGATCGGCGTGGCCCTGGGCGGCAGTGCCCTCGACATGGCCAGCGCGAACTGGATTGTCGCGATCATCACCCTGGTTGTCACGGTGATCCTCTCGGTCTACCTGCAGGGCAAGGGCTTCATCGGCCTCCTGCCGGTCCTTCTGGGGGGCATCGCTGGCTACATCATCAGCGTCCCCTTCGGTCTGGTGGACTTCAGTTCGGTGATGACGGAGGCCTGGTT
>JAGHDT010000430.1 GCA_021159805.1 Anaerolineae bacterium | reverse complement strand
GAGCATGATGTCTAGTCAGCAGATACGCGGCAGTTGGGCACCTGTGAGCATCTGCACGATCCGGCGAGCCCCGTAGGGCGTCTCCAGGACGACGTGCCGGTGGGCGTCGGTCACGCGGCCGATCACGGCGGCGTTGTGGCCCAGACGGTGCCGCCGCAGGATCTCCAGCGCGCGATCGGCGGATTCCGCTGCGACTGCGATGACGACCTTGCCCTCATTGGCGACATAGAGCGGATCCAGCCCCAAGAACTCACACGCGGCCCGCACCTCTTCCCGCACAGGGATGTCCGCTTCCGTCAATTGTATGCCGACCCCGGCCGACTCCGACCACTCATTGAGCACGGTGGCCAGGCCCCCTCGCGTGGCATCGCGCATCCAGTGGACTTTGCCCGGCAGCGCTTCCAGCAGGTCGTCGATCAGGCCGTTGAGCGGCGCTGTGTCGCTCTCCAGTGCTGACTCGAAAGCCAGCCCCTCGCGTTGCATCATCACCGCCATACCATGGTCGCCGACCGTGCCGTTGATCAAAATAACGTCATCGGATTGTATGCGGTGTGGACCCAGGTCAACTCCCGGCGGGATCACGCCCACCCCTGCCGTGTTGATAAACATACCATCGGCGGCCCCGCGATCGACGACCTTGGTGTCTCCTGTGACGATCTGGACACCAGCGGCACGTGCTGTCGCCGCCATAGACGCCACGATGTTGTGGAGCATGTCGTAGTCCAGGCCCTCCTCCAGGATGAAGCCTGCCGTTAGATAGAGCGGCCGCGCGCCCATAACGGCCAAGTCGTTCACGGTGCCGCAGACCGCCAGCTCGCCGATATTCCCTCCGGGGAAGATCAAGGGCTTTACTACGTAGGAATCTGTGGTCAGTGCCACGCGCCCTGCCGGAAGGTCGTCCAGGATTGCTGAATCGCCCTGCTCCGAGAGCTTGGCGTTATCAAATGCGCTTACAAAGAGGTCGCGGATGAGCTCGTGGCTTATCTCACCACCGCTGCCGTGTGCGAGAAGGATGGTTTTGGTCATTGGTTGGACTCCATCTCCCCATACTTGTAATAGGCTGCGCAAGCCCCTTCGGCGCTGACCATGCAGGGGCCGACGGGGTGGCGAGGCGTGCAGACGCGCTGGAAGAGGGCGCACTCGGTGGGATCGATCACGGCGCGGAGGACTTCGCCGCAGCGACATCCCGGTGGTTCGCCGACCTCCTCGACCTCAACCGGGAAGCGCAGGGCGGCGTCCCGATGGGCGAAGCTTCCGCGGATGCGGAGCCCGCTCTCTGTTATGTCGCCGAAACCACGCCACGGGGTTGTGGCGACCTCAAAAACTCGGTTCAGCATCTGCTGTGCCACCGGATTGCCCTCGGGGCGGACGCTACGTCCATATGTGTTGAAGACGCCGGGGGTTTTGTCGGCGATGGCATGGACCAGGGCCGCGATGGCTCTCAGAAGATCCAGAGGCTCAAACCCGGCGACCGCACACGGAATCCCGTAGTGCTCCGGTAAGAACTGCCAGGCATCGCTACCGATTACGGCGCTGACGTGACCCGGACCAATGATGCCGTCGAGGGACACCTCTCCGGCGTCTAGAATCGCGCGCATCGCGGGTGGTGTCAGCTTGTGCATGCTCAGCACCGAGAAGTTGGGCGTGGCTTCCTGTTCCGCCTGGACGAGGGCTGCAGCAATGCCCGGTGCCGTTGTCTCAAACCCCACGCCGAGGAAGATGACCTCGCGCTTGGGGTCGTCTCTGGCAATCGCGAGCGCGTCCAGGGGTGAGTAGACGATGCGCACATCGGCGCCGCCGGCTCGAATCTCCTGAAGCGTGCCCTGGCTTCCCGGAACCCGCACCATATCACCAAAAGTGGTGAGGATCACATTGGGTAGGTTCGCCATTGCTATAGCCGTGTCCAGCTCCAAGGCCGCCGTGACGCAGACGGGGCAGCCGGGACCCGAGTGCATCTCGACATCCCCCGCCAGTATCTGGCGCAGGCCGAACCGGAAGATTGCGTGGGTGTGGCCGCCGCAGAACTCCATAAGCCGCACGGGCCGGATCTCGGGATGGCCCGCGACTTCCTGGCGGATCTCTGCTATGAGCCGGCGCGCCAACACCGGGTCGCGAAATTCGTCGATGTATTTCATGGTGGCTACAGGAGCCTAGGCCGCTGCTGCGCCCGAAGGGTCGCCTATCCGCGCGGCTTCCTCGGCCTCCATCGCTTCCTGAATGGCCGCCAATTCGGCGAAGACCTCCAGGGATGCCTGGGCTTCCTCCAGGTCCATCAACGATATCGCGTAGCCGGTGTGCACCAGGACATAGTCTCCCAGCTTTGCATCCGGTGTCATAATCAGGCTGATCTGCCGTTCTACGCCCCCGAGTTCAACGGTCGCGATGCCGTTGTCGCCAATTGTCTTGATTTGGGTGGGAATAGCTAAACACATCGATACTTGCTCCTAACTATGGGCAAAGCTTGCCATCACGGCTTGCCCTAATGAAATGCCACCATCGTTGGGTGGAACCTGTTGGTGAACCAAGACTTCAAAGCCCGACGCGGTGAGTTGTGAGAGTGTGAGTGCCGTCAGCAGACGGTTCTGGAAGACACCGCCACTGAGAGCCACCACGTTGATGCCTCGATCTGTGCGCAGACGCTGGCAGACCGTCACGATCATAGCCGCGATCGTTGTATGGAAACGCTGAGCGATCAAGGCCGCTGGCTCGGCGCGTTCTATGTCTTCCAGGATGGCGTCAAGCAGGGTGCCCACCTGGATCTGGTAGGGCGAGACGCCGGTATCCAGCCCAAACGGATAGGGCGTGATCCGGTGCCGTGCCGCTACCGTTCCGCTGTGTGGCCCGGTGATCTGCTCCAATTCTATCGCGGCTTGCGCTTCGTAGGTGGTCTCGTGACAGATACCCAACAGCGCACTGACGGCATCGAAGAGCCGCCCCATGGATGAGGTCAGGGGCGTGTTGAGCCGGCGGTCGACTATGGTTCGCACGCGCATCACATCTGCGGGGCAGAACTCGCCAAGCGGCATCGCGCCATCGAGCCCCAAGGCGTGAAGATAGGCGACCGCGGTGCGCCACGGGTGGCGGACGGCGGCGTCACCGCCCGGCAGTGGGAGATAGGCCAGGTGTGCGACCCTCTCGAATCCGCGGTAGTCGCCAACAAACCATTCGCCGCCCCAGATGTGTCCATCCTCGCCGTAGCCGGTGCCGTCCAATGCCACACCGATGAACTGCCCTGAGTCCGCCGACGCTGCGTCGGCCGACCACCCGCAATCTGCCAGACACGCGGCAATATGTGCCTGGTGGTGCTGCACACGATAGGGGGCCGGAAGGCTATGTTCTCGTGCGAAGGTCTCGGCCAGCCGGGTGCTCAGATAGTCCGGGTGCAGGTCGCTGACGACAATCTCCGGTACAATGCGGAACAGATGTTGGTAGGCCGCCAGGGCGGCCTCGTAGTGTTCCAGCGTGTCGAGATTCTCCAGATCCCCGATGTGCTGGCTGACGAATGCATAGTGATCGCGTGTCAGCGTAAAGGTGTTCTTCAGAAGCGGGCCCGCCGCGAAGATCTGCGGCACTGTGAAGGGCAACCGGATCGGGAACGGGGCGTACCCGCGTGCGCGCCGTGCCGGGACAGTGAAGGTGGAAGCTCGAAGCTGGATGTTGGATCCTTCGGCAAGCTCAGGACAGGTTGTTGGATCCTTCGGCAAGCTCAGGACAGGTTGTTGGATGGATGCGTCCCGCTGCGGACGATCTTCGATCGCGCTGCCCTTGGATACTGGTTGCCAGGCATTGTTGCCTTTTCGCTTTTTCGCTTTTTCGCTTTCTCGCTCATCCGCTGATTCTGTTATTCGCTGATTCTCCCATTCGCTGATTCTTCGATTACCCACCACCTGCACCACCGAATCGTCGTAGCGGGCGTGGATGTCGCGGTTGTGGAGCAGGAAGGCGTCAGCCAGGGGCGCAAGCCGCCGCAGTGCCTCGTCGTTGTCCTTGGCGATGGGTTCTTCTGTGACGTTGCCGCTGGTCATCACCAGCGGGCGACCCACATCGCGGAGGAGAATGTGGTGCAAGGGCGTAGTGGGAATCATCACGCCCAGCGTGTGGCTATTGGGAGCAACGTTGGGGGCGATGGGTGTGTTGTCTCTGGCGTCCAGCAGCACGATCGGGCTCTGCGGCGAGGCCAGGAGCTTTTCGGCTTCCTCAGGCACCTCGCAGAGCGCGCGCACATCGTCCAGTGTTGCGACCATGATGGCAAAGGGCTTGTGGGGCCGTTGCTTGCGCTCTCGCAGTGTCGCAACCGCCTCTGCGTTCGTGGCGTCGCATGCCAGATGGAAACCGCCCAGTCCCTTGATCGCCAGGATCTTGCCCGCCAGCAGCAGTTCCCGTGCGCGTGCGAAGACGATGTCGGAGGCTGGATGTTGGATGTTGGACGCTGGATGCTGGTTACTAGATGCTGGGGCTGAAGCGCCCAAACCTGACAATACCTGATCGTCTTCTCGCTTGCTCGCTTTATCGCTTGCTCGCTCAATCGACCTCTCGCTGATGGCTGACAGCTGATCGCTGATGGCTGACTCTACCAGCCACACCTGTGGTCCGCACACCGGACATGCATTCGGCTGTGCGTGGAATCGCCGGTTGCCCGGATCTTCGTACTCGGCGAGACAGTCGTCGCACATGGGGAAGACGCGCATCGTGGTCTTGGCACGATCATAGGGGATGTCCTCGATGATCGTGAAGCGCGGACCGCAGTTGGTGCAGTTGATGAATGGATACCGGTAGCGGCGGTCCTTCGGGTCCAGGAGCTCGCGCAGACAGTCGGGGCACGTGGCGACGTCGGGTGAGATCAGCTGGTAGCGCCCTGCCTGGTCTCGGGAAGGGCGTATCTCAAAAGGCCCAAGGCCTCGGAGCGGGATCGGCTGTGCCGCCAGGGATTCAATGCCGGCCAGCGGTGGGGACTTCGCCTCCAGATCAATGATGAAGGCTTCCAGTGCCGCTTCCGACCCCTCAGCCTCAATATCGACGCCGCCGGAGTGGTTGAGTACCCATCCGGCAAGCCCCTTCTCTCTGGCGAGATTATAGACGAAGGGGCGGAAGCCCACACCTTGCACAACACCGGTGATGCTGATGCGGCGTGCGATGCGTTTCTGTGCGTCTACAGCTTCTACTGTCAAGTTACGTCCTAGCAGTCAGAGAGATGGCGAATGGAAGAATGCCAGAATCAGCGAGAAAGCGATTGAGCGAGAAGGCATCGTCAGCTTTGGGCGCCTCCGTTCCAGCATCCAGCATCTACTTCCTCAGCTGTTCGCTGAGCCAACCCACCCACGCGTCCATCCCCTCGCCGGTCTTGGCGGAGACGACGAGGACCGGGGCGTCGGGGTTCAGGCCGTGGACCAGCTCGCGGAAGGTATCGACCTCGAAGTCGAGATAGGGAAGCAGATCAGACTTGGTGACGACCACCAGGTCGACGGCCTCGAAGATGCCGGGGTACTTGTAGGGTTTATCATGCCCCTCGGGTGTGCTGAGCAGCCCGACTTTGAAGTCCTGTCCCAGGTCAAAGGCGACCGGGCAGATGAGGTTGCCTACGTTTTCAACGAAGATCACATCCAGTTCCTCAAGGGGCAGCGCCTGGAGCCCGTGCCGGATCATGGGGGCATCCAAATGGCATCCGCCGCCGGTGTTGATCTGCACTACAGGCACGCCGGTGGTGGCGATTTTGTCGGCATCCACCTGTGAGGCGACGTCGCCCTCGATCACGCCGATACTGGGTCCGGCCTCTCCGAGCGCTTCGATGGTTGCCAGGAGCAACGTGGTCTTCCCGGCGCCGGGAGATGCCATGATGTTGATAACCTTGACACCGTGTATCTTGAGCTCGGCGCGGTTATCGGCCGCGACCTCTTCGTTGGCCGTCAGAAGCTTCTCAATGACCGGCACACGGCTGGATGAAGATAAGGGATTCTCTGTCATATTACTCCTCAAGAGGTGACTTCAATGCTTTCAACGAAGAATTCTTTGCCGGCGATGACGTCACCGCCCAGGGCATGACACGCCGGACAGATCCAGTTGCGCTCCTCAGGCTCGAACTCCTGTCCGCAATTCCGGCACCGGAATCGGGTCTTGATGCGCTGGAAGTGCAACGTAGCGCCTGCTGCGATGGTGTCCGGTGACATCATATTGAAGTAGAACTGTACGGAATCATCCACAAAACTGCTTAGCTCGCCGATAACCAGATAGATATCGGTGACTGACTTGGCCTTGCCACGTTCTGCATACTCGCTGACGATGCGCAGGATGTCCTCGGTAACCGCGAGTTCGTGCATATTACGAGATCTCACCGGCACTCGCCGGGGCCGAGCCCGCCGGGTCGGCGGATGCATTGCCGGACGGTGTGACTAATTCGATGATCCGGTCCACGGCCTGCGGCACCAGTGTTGCGGTTTCCTCAGAGAGCCCTTCCCCAAAGTCAAAATCGTAGCCGATCAGGGAGAGCAGGATCGCTTCGGGTACAACGCCGAACATCTGTTTGGTCAATGCCAGCACCGTCGATGGGTGGGTCTGGTGGGAGACAAAAGGGGTGCGATAGGTGACCACCACCGGCTCCTCGTGGATGGGCTCTGGAATGCTCGACCCGACGTGCGCATCTACGAAGATGACCAGACTGTAATTCTGCAGGTCCTCTGCCAACTCCGGAACCAGCTGGTGCAGCAGGACCGTGTCCACATCGTGCGTCAGGTCGCTAAACCCGTCGTCCATCGGATCGAGTGGGGGGCGTCCGAGATGTTCGCGCAGGGCATTGACGACAAAGCGCGCCACGCCATCATCGCGGCGATAGAGATTGCCAAACCCGGCAACCAGAGTGTGTCGTAACGGCTGTTCCAAGTTAAGACCTCTAGAACGTGTCAGTATGTTTGTAAAATGCGATTCTTGTTAATTCTATCTGATTGTCGCGCCGGTTCAAGCCTAGACATCGAAGGGCCTCCGAGGCCAGACGAACACGGAGTTCGCCGGCCCCCGGAGGCTCTTCGGTCTCAACTAGCCAAGATGGCGCTTAGTCGCGGTGCAGGGTGTCCACGACCTCGCCGTCGGGCGAGACCAGCTCGATATGAATCGGCATCTGCCCCATCGCGTGCGTCGAGCAGGAAAGGCACGGATCGTGAGCGCGGATGGCGCCCTCGACTCGGTTGAGCATCCCCTCTTT
>JAGHDT010000022.1 GCA_021159805.1 Anaerolineae bacterium | reverse complement strand
CCGCAGGATCACGAAGAGCTGCCTTGCCTCAGTGATCGGCTCGTAGGTGTAGGCGCCCACCGCCCGCCACTCCCAGACGGCGGCCGTGTCATCCTCCGCGCTGGGTGCCGTGCGCACTATGACCCCCTCCACGCCCATCGCGACGATGACGTTGCCTGTGGCCGGGTCGACGATCACGTCGTGCGGCCCCATCACGGCGCCGTAGTTGGCGCGCGCGCGCTGGTAGTAGGCCAGCCGGGCCTCTTCGCCCAGCAGCGGCAGCTCCAGGGTCCAGGTATTGCCGCTCCCGCGCCCTGCGCCATCGGCCGATGCCTCGATTCCCCGGCCCGGCGTGTAGCGCAGGGTTGTTCCGTCAGGCGTTGACACCGGCCACGCATCCGTCCGGCCCTCGCAGAGGATGTCCGGTTCGGAGGCGCTTTCCTCATCGATCATCGTCCACGTCAAACCGCCATCGTCGCTGGCGAAGGTGTTGGTGAAGGCGTAGCCGTGCTGGGGACCGGCCAGAACGCGCTCGCCGTCGAGTCTCAGACAGACAATGCCCTCGTCCGGCGGTCCGCTGTTGCCCAAAGTGGCCAGTGCGGCCAGGGCCAGCACGGCCCACCCGCGCCGCCGAGGGTGGGGCCATTGCTTGACGGTGCGAGCCTTGCCGGTTCGGCGAACTCTATGAGTTCGTGGCGCACCAGCGCGCATCCACGTCCAGTATGGCAGAGCGAGCGCAGGCAGGGCGAGGAGATCCGTGGGGTCGCAGACCATGCGTGGGCTCCAGCCGAAGAGCGCGCGGAAGCTGCGGCCGAAGGCAGCTGTGGCGACCGGCAATGCCTTGACCACGGCAAAGAGGGCGCCGACCAGCGCCAGGGCGATCCCGATGGTTATCCGGCTGTGGGCCCGGCGGGAGCGTCTGGGAGTGAGACCTGGAACAAGGAGCGCCAGCGGCAGGGCGACGACCAGCGGCGCGAAGGCCAGCCACGCTACATCGCCCAGCTTGCCGGTGGCCCAACTGGGCCATTGCAGCCGCAGCACGTGGTCGTTGAGCAGCAGCATCAGGACGCACATCACGGTGACGGGGTGGGCCAGGGCGCGAAGTGCGCGGGCGAGCACCGTCTTGACAGGAAGGCTGGTGTTGGGCATGGGGGCCTCCAGAGACAGTTCTAGTGGTGGCAGACTGAAAGCTGGGCGTCACGATTCACGATTCACGGTTCACCGGAAGGCGGCGTGGCGTAGCTTGGGCACGGCTCGCGACCGGCAGGTCATGCACAGACAGCGCCGCGTGCACAGACTCGGATGATGTGGCCAGGGCAGGCACTCTCACGTAGGCTTGGCGGCGATGAGCACCACCCATTTGCCGCGCTGCACGGCCTCGTCCTCCTGGTTGACGACCCGAACGTCAAGGGTGACTGTGCCGCCCCCCAGCCGCTCCATGGCCTTGACTCTAGCCACTGTCGCTTCGGTATGGATCGTATCGCCGATGAAAATGGGTCGGCTGAACTTCCAGGTCAGTTCGCGAAACGCCAGGACGGTTCCCTCGATGAAGCCAAGTTGCACCAGCAAGCCGTTGGCGATTGATAGCCCCAACAGTCCCTGAGCTATGCGCCGGCCGAAGACGCCCTGGCGGGCAACTTCGGCGTTCGTGTGAATCTGGGTATAGTCGCCGGTGATCCCGGCGAAGTTGACGATGTCGGTCTCGGTGATCGTGCGACCGGCGCTGACGAAGGAGTCGCTCACCTCGAACTCCTCGAAGTAACGGCCCTGGCGGATGAAGGTTCCGGTCATTTGGCGTTCTCCCTTCCATTTGGTGCGCTGAGCTATCTGGAGATAGAAGATGTCTGGAGGTTCTTCTTGCTGTCGTAGCACGAAAAACGTCCCTAACTTCCCTCTGTTCAGCCGATGCCCCCCAGCATATTGAGGATTTTGCGAAGGTCAAACACAAGGGACGTGCCAGGGTGCATGTATGTCAACAAGTGCTTCGTAGAGACGCTGCCGGTGGCACGTCTTCTGGGGACCTAGGCCTCCTGAGGGGATAGCGAGTTTCTATCAGCGCGCGTCATCGCAGAAGACGTCGCGCGGCAAGCGGCGATGCCGGGAGGCCTGTACAAGAGGCTTCGGATGCGATGGGTGCGCGGTGCGCACGGCGTGCAAATCGGGGTTGTTGTAGAGACGCTGCCGGTGGCACGTTGACATCGGATGGCTTCGCCCGTATGATGGTCGCCAGGCGGGACAGCTCACTTTCGCCGTCTGCGCGGCTTTTCTTGCGTCACTGAACCAGGGGGAGGATCTGATGCACACGCAATCACGGTTGGTTCCACGTTGGTCTCTGCTGCTCATTGCTATGGTGTTGTTGCTGCTCACGCTGGCGTGCAGCCTGTCACAACCGGACGTGGATGCGACGGCGACGTATGAGGCCGCCAAAGCTTACGCGACACAGACCGCGGTGGCGAAGGAGGGCGATGGGGCGGACGATGACTCGGCTGAGACGGTCAAGCCGAAGGTTCAGACTCCCCCGCTGACCCCAGAGCCCGTTGAGGTGGACGAGGGTCCGGTGACGGTGAGCATCAAGGCCGACGGCAGCGGCGACTATGCGACGTTGGAGGCGGCTATGCTCGCGGTCCCGGAGGGCTCGACGATCGTGTTGGGTGCCGGGAGCTTTGTCCTGGCCGAGCCGATCGACCGCAGCGCATCGGTGACGTTGGTGGGCGCGGGGATGGACGCGACGGATATTTCGTGCGGAGCGCCCGGCTACGTGATGCACTTCGGCGGCGGCAGTTTCACCCTGCGTGACCTGACACTGCGGCACGAAGGTACCGCCGAGGCGGACGTGCTCTGGGTGGACGGGGGAGAAGTCGAGCTGGAGGGCGTGCGGGTCTCGGGTGCGGTGACGCTGGACGATGGCGCGTCCCACGCAGGGGTGCGCTTATCCGGCAGCGCCGGCGGTGCGATCTTCACCTCTGAAGCGACGGGCAATAACCTGGACGGCATCCGGCTGGAGGATGAGGCGTCGGTGACGGTGGAGGACAGCACGTGCAGCGACAATGGGCAGAATGGGATCCACTTCCGCGACGCGAGCAGCGGCACGGTGAAGCGCAACTCCTGCAGCGGGAACGGGTTGAGCGGCATCGTGGTCACGGGGACGGCGAGCGCAAGGGTCGATGACAACACACTCGATGCGAACGCGGAGTCGGGTCTTGCCTACTTTGACAAGGGCGGGGGGAGTGCTCGCAATAACGACGTGATGAATAACGAACTCCACGGGATCAGCGTGAACGACGACGCGCAGCCTATGCTGGAGGAGAACGTGTGCAGTGCGAATGAGGAGGACGGCATCGCCTTCTTCGAGCGCTCCGCCGGGACGGCGCGGGGCAACACGTGCTCCGGCAACGGCCTGCACGGCATCGGCGTCTCCGACGAGGCGGCGCCGCTGCTGGTGGAGAATGTGTGCCGATCCAATGCCGAGGTTGGGATACGCTATGGCGATACCAGCGGTGGTACTGCGAGATCCAATGAGGTGACAGAGAACGGGCTCTCGGGCTTCATTTTGCGCGACGATGCAGCTCCGGTGCTGGAGAACAATACGGCCAACCATAATGTTGAGAGCGGCATCGCCTATTTCCAGAGCGCGGCCGGGACGGCGACTGACAACGAGATCATCGGCAATGGGCTGCACGGGATCGATCTCTACGACACGAGCACGCCCTTCCTGGAGCTCAACGTCGTGAACGATAACGCAGAGGCTGGCATCCGCATCTCGGGTGACGCTGCGCCGCAGGTTACCGGCAATGCCGTGGCGGGGAATGGG
>JAGHDT010000428.1 GCA_021159805.1 Anaerolineae bacterium | reverse complement strand
GAATGTCGAGAGATCCACGAAGTGATCATCAAGACAGCGCGTGTACGCCCACTTCAGCTCCCGGTCGTCTACAACGGCAGCTCCCCGATCGATCGGCGCTCCCTCAACAGCCGGCTCTGCCACATAGCGTTCCTGGGCAATCTGTAGCTTGCGGGCAGGTTCATCCAGATCATCGCCCGCAGCGACCTCAATGGGTGTCTCAAGCGGACCAGCTACCAGCCAATTGTGGATAAAACCGTCTTGCAGTTCATACTCAAGATAGGGTGTTGACATAGCGAAACGTTCCGTCTCCTAGATTTACTGTGAAGCTAATTACAGCCACCCCTCAGTGGATGAGGGAAATGCTAGCACACAATCCCAGATTCTACCCTAACTTCAGGATTAGGCAAAACAGCTAAATAACACAGGGCCTGAACTTGGTGACGACATCCTCAATCGCAGCGCCCAGGACATCGATCTCATCCAAACGGTTGGTCCCCAAGCCGGCAGCGGCAGCGAGATTCAGGTGATTCTCACCCCGGACAAACGGATCCGTCAATCCCGGTGCAGTGGGATCGAAGCCTTGCGCAGCCGTAGCGACAGCATCCGTGGCCACAGGATCCTTTCCAGCGAAGAGCACCCCTGGCGCAATGGGCCCGAAGGTCTGAATCCATGGCCCCTCGCCACCCTCTGTCGTCAGCACGCCGTCCACCAGCGCGAAGTCGATCGGCCGGGCCTGGTTGAGTTCCACGATAATCCGTGGCACCCGCTGCCCGGCGGTCTTATCCGAAGGTCCATGGAATTCGGAGCGATAGCTATCCTGCTCGCTTAGCCTATAGAATCGTGCCGGGACCAATCCGAAGAGGTTCTTGAGCGTGTGCGTCACGCCTGCGACCCAGTGGCACTTCATCTTCGAAACCGACATGAAAGCATCGACATCCTGCAGTATGGGATTGAAGATATAGTCCTGGTACATCTCGCCACCGCCAGGGACCTTGACGTTGACGAAGTCTGCATAGGGATCAGGGGCATTGAGGTCGATCAACGTGGCGTCGATGTCCTTAGCGATCTCTTCGTACCCCCACTCCACGTACGAGCCCCATTGGTAGACGGCCTCAACAATCACGACCTCTTTGGCACCGGCATCACGCACCAGAGAGCCCAGCGCGCGTACCACCTCAGGATGCGTCACAAACGATTCCATCGGCGACAGTCCGGCTGGGCCGTTGTTTCCCAACCCACCCGTGAGATTGACCTTCAGCGCCACGCGATCACCGGGGCGGACCACATCCCCCAATCCGCCGAGATCATCCAGCATGTCGCGAACCGCGTTGTAGATGCGCTTGCGATCATAGTCCTTCACCGTCGCAATCGCCACCTGGCTGGAAGCACCCATCGAAAGCACGCTCTCGGCAGCCGCAGTCGCAACCGGCGTCATCGTCTTCGTAGCCGCAGCTTCAGCCGCGACCTGAGTCACAACGTCCTCCGTCGCCTCGGGTACCGCTGTCGCCGGCGCGACCTCGACCGCGTCGTCCGCCGGCTCCGGTGCACACCGGGAAACCAACAATCCGGCTGCCGCCATGCCTGCTATCTCAAGGAACCGCCGGCGTGATAGGGAGTGTCGTGCGCAGGGCAATTGGTCCTGACTATGCTTCTTCTCTGAGGTCATCATGCTCCTCCCGCTATCCTAGCAACATGCTCAAGCCCGCCAACCGGTTGCCAACAAGCCGTGTGCCTCATCCACCACAGGAGATCATCTCAGCGAGAGTTCAAGTGGGCAGAGGCAAAGGCTGATATAGTTGATCGATGGTAGCTTACCGCGGTTCCACAAAAAGGTAAGTGTCACTCGTCACTCTCAGGGATCAGTGCGTCCAGCAACGGTTGGCGCCACATCTGAGCATCGCGGTCATAGACGCCGAACCCGGCACCGAATTCCCAGTACGCCCAGGAAAACCCGTGAGCCTCGGCCTCACTCCTCACGGCGGCGGTCCATCTGGCCCGTGAGTCTATGTCAGCCGTGGAATAGGCACCGAACTCCCCGAGCCACAGCGGAATACCGGTTGACTCAGACCAGTCCAGCGCACGATCAAAAGCCTTGGTGATGGCCGCAGGGCTGGCCGGGTTGGCACTGCCGGAGTTCTGGTTATATCGCAGAAACCACAACCTCACCCACTCGACCTTTCGCGATTCAGGAAGCAGGGTCACAGCAGCCTCGGGAGGGCCAGGCCAGGTCACCCCAACCGTGCCGATCTCCGGGCCGACCCACTCCGCCCCCTGATGGGTGAAGAGGAAGGGGTCATAGGTGTGGAAAGTCGCGATGACGTTCGATTCGCCCTCAGGGATCACCAGCGTCCGTAGGCTGCTGATCCCGCCCCAGTCGGCGCCGGCAAGGATCAACGTATGATGACCATCAACGGCCCGCACGGCTTCCACGGTCCTCTCCAGCAGCAAATTCCACGTCCTGGAATCGAGGTCGCCGTGAGGCTCGTTCAACAGCTCAAGATAGACACTGTCCGGCTGCGATTCGTAGCGCGCCGCGATCTGTTCCCACATCGCGACGAAGCGGTCAGCGTGGTCCGCCGGCGATTCGAAGAGCTCGTCATAGTGGTGCATATTGATGACGACGTTGAGGTTCTGGGCCAGGGCGTGTTCAATAACCCAATCGATGCGCGCAAAGAACTCCGGATCGACCGTGTAGGGCGCAACCTCAGCAGCGTGCGCCGACCAGCGGATGGGCACGCGCACCGTATCGAAGCCGGCCTCGTGGATGAGTGAGAAGAACTCCTCCTCAATCACCATCCCCCACGCGCCCTCGGTTGGCCCCTCCAGAGCATTCCCCAGGTTGACCCCACGTCCCAAGCGCGCCGCCCGCGCAACCAACTCAGCATCCGGCGGCGCGGGCGTTGCCGTGGGCGTAGCCGTCGGCCGTAGCGTCGCAGAGGGCACAGTGGTCCGCGTTTCTGCCGGAGGAGTGAGATTCGGCGTGGATGTCGGTACGGCGCAGCCCACCAGCGATCCGATGATGACAGCAAAGAACAAGACACTGTGTCGCGGCACGTTACCTCCTATAACTACTTCGAAAGTGACCCAGCAGAGCCCTCACCCTAGCGCTCCCCTGAAACGGGGATTTCATCCCCTAGACCGGGGATTTCATCTCCCATACTCTGCGGACGGAATGGGCGAGGGGACCGGAGATGCTGCCTCGAAAACCATCCTCTGCCGGCCCAAAGCCCTTCACCGGATCTCGATCGCGGCTTTGGGCCGTTCTTCGCGTCGAATTCACGTGCTTGCGTGGTGTGCGCCAGCAAACGTGGGGTCTACTTCGAAAATCGCTTCCGCTCCTGGGCCTAAAGGCTTGGCTGCAGGCTTTAGGGCCTTCTTCGTGTCCCATTTTCGTCCTGCGCGGTGTGAGCCGGTGAACATGACGTCTACTCCCCAATAACCCCCGCAGAGCCCTCACCCTAACGCTCCCCTGAAAAGGGGATTTCATCCCCTAGACCGGGGATTTCATCTCCCACACTCCGCAGCCGGAGGTGGGAGAGGGGACCGGAGGTGCTACTACTTCGAAAACAGCATCCGCTCCCGGGCCTAGAGGCTTCCACGCTGTCGTAGTGGGGCAGCCCAGGCTTTGGCGCCTTCCTTGCGTCGCATTCTCGTGCTGCGTAGTGTGTGCACGCACGTGGCGGCCCCCTCGAAGGGGATACTACACTCTGCGTGCTTTGGGGCTTTCGGCAGGCCCACAGCGCTTCTCCCAGGTTCTGCGCCAAAGCGGCCGCCGCGATAAAGCTGCTGCCCCTACAACTCCAACGCCTGAGTGCTCAGATCCTCACCCTCACGCACCACCAGCTCGTATGTGATGGACTCACGCTGGACATACATCCCCGCCTTCTCATACAATCGCGTGGCCCCGGTCAGGCTCTGCGCATCCACATCCAGCGAGACCCGCTTCTTGCCCTGCCGGCAGAGGATACCGAACGCGTGATGCAGCATCGCCAGCCCCAGCCCCTGGCGGCGCCACGCACGCTGCACCCCCAGTGACTCCACATAGGCCAACTCAGAATCCTCCGTCATGTGGCTACTACAGAGGCAGACGCCGGCGATCTCCTCGCCGCTCATCGCCAGGAACCAGATCGCGGGATCGAAGTGCGGATCGTTGTCCAGCCAGTGCTCCCAGGCCTGAAGATCCTGCTCGAAGTCCAGCTCGACATAGCCCCAGTGATCCTTGAAGATATCCTTCTCGGCCTGCACCAATGCCCGAAGTTGAGCGGGCCGGTCGAAGCTGCGCATCTCAATCCCTTCAGGAAAAACCGGTTTGGGTGGCTCAGATTCAAGCTCAATCAACATCCGGTAGCTACGCCGGACAGGAGTGTAGCCCAGGCTCTCAAGCAAGGCTTGGCTATCCTTATCGGTCGAAGGCTTCGTCTGTTGAAGCACAACACGGGCATCCTCAAGCGCGTGCTTCAACGCCGCCTCCCGGACCAGGCCCTCCAGCCACGCCACCAGGTACGTGCCGAGCCCCAGACCCTTGTAGTCCGGATGCACGCGTCCGGACGCGTTCACAGCGACCGCAGGCGGCTCAATCCACGCACCGGCATAGCCCACCAGCCGATCACTGTCGAAGAGCAGATGGATATTCGTCTGAGGATTGAGATAGGGGCTCCCCCAATCATTCCTGATCCCTGCGACCTCCACAGTGGCACGACCAAGGTCGGCCATCGAGCAAGCGTTCACCAGCTCGGTAACAGCCTCAACATCCGCCATTGTAGCAGCACGAGCGGCGAACCGCTCCGGTGGTTCAAGTAAGCGCATTTTGACTCTCCTTAACAGCGTCCCCTTCTCAGCACGCCGGGGACAACTACTATACTAGGCCAGGCGCGACAACACTGCGCCGGTAGAAACCATCATCAAGCGTGAGCCACCTTCTCTTTCACACCAGCCAGAGCCAAGATCGACAACAGGAACATCGCACCGTAGATCACGAAGAGCACAACGTAACCATACTCATCCCCGATCGGACCACCCAGATAGGCCCCTATCGCACCGGCGCCGGCACCGGCGATGTTGGAGAGGCCAAGATAGCGACCGGCCTCGTCCTGCGGCACGATCTCCGTCCCCAGCGCCCAACTCGCGGAGTAAAACAAGCCCATCGCGGCCCCAATCAGGCTGCCGCCGGCGTAGATCGCCGGCATAGCCGGGATGAGGAGAATCACGGAGACGCCCGCGGCGGCGACCGCGCCGCTCAGCCCCACCAGCAGACGCTTGCCAAAACGGTCGGCGAGCCAACCGCTCGGCACTGTCGTCACCATGATAAAGAGGCCGACGAACATCACGATCCGAGCGGCGGGTCCGGCAGCTTCCTCACCGGCGAGACTGGGGAATCGTTCCTGCAGATGGTAGATCATAAAGGTAGCCAGGTTGGTCGCAGCCGCCAGAAAGGCCAAACGGGTGACCACCCACCATACAAATCCGTGGTGTTCCCGGACATCGCTGCCCAAGCCGATCGAAACGCAAATCCACACCCCCGCCAGAATTGCCGCCGCCATGCCCGCCACACCGGCGGCCACGATCAGCACCGAGGACAAGCCGTCTGACAAAGGCGCGATGCCTCGCATCACCGCGCTCACCGCAGCCCCCGTCCCCAGAATAATCACAGTGAAGGCCGCCGCCATCAGTGCCAGGCGCAGCAGCAATTGCACAGTGGAATCCGTGGGGCGTTGTGAGAGCTGTCGTTCCGGGGCAAACATCGTGATAGCCGCACAGACCACCATCACCACCATCAACGCGATGAGCGCACCCCAGATGTTGCCGGCCTCGACCATCCTGGCCACCACAAACGAGGCAAAGACCAACGGCACTGGCAACTCCAACAAAGCCTTCACTCCCGAGAACCGTCCCCGTTGATCCTCGGGCACAAGATCGGGGATCAGACCCTGCGTCGCCGCGTGGGCCGTGTTGGAGGCGATCATCGACAGGATGTAGAGGCCGAACAACGCCCAATACCCGGTCATCCCCTCCAGTGCCGCGGCAACTCCGATCAAAGCGAGGATCGCCAGCTCACCAATCGTGCCTATGGCAATGAAGGGCCGCCGCCGCCCCCAGCGGGACGTGCTGCGGTCAGAGAGCATGCCCATGGCCGCCTGCGTCAGCACAGCGGCCATAAGAGCCCAGAGACGCATACGGCCAACATAGGTACCTTTGACAGAATCGCCAACAAATCGCTGCACCAACACCGGCACGATCAGCGGCGACAGAACTTGAGATCTGGTCGCGAGGCCAAACCATTGGATATTGATGGTGAGGAAATCGTGCCAGCGTGGTTGGCGATCCATTGACTCCCCTGTTCCATCGGAGCAAGGCTCAGGGAAACGGGCACCTCCCCGTTGACCTCAAGACAACTTATGTTAGCCTTGGAGCTATCCAGTGCAGCTGTAGCTGCGTCTGTCACTCTGCAGTCTTGACGCGCTCTGTTGGATTCTCAGATCCCGGAAAGAGAGCAAGCCTGACGCGGGCCATCATACCATGGGAACTCGATAGCTCAACCACAGGGGCAATGGATAACTGACCCAACCACCACAATTGAGTGCCCGCGGCGGCGTCTTCCACGCAGCACGATACGTGGCGTGGGCCGCATGCTTGTCGCCGGGCTCACACGGCCCAAGACAACGAGGCTTGACCATTTCCCCGAACACGGGCCACTCATCGTGGTCGGCAACCACATCGCCGCGATGGAGGCCGTCCTGATGGTCGTCACCGCGCCGTGGCAGATGGAGATGCTCGGCCCCGTCGAGGGTCACGCGATGGAAACAGGACCGCGAGAACTCAGGGCTTTGGCACAGTGGGCCGTCCACAGCAGACATACACTGCGACTCCAACCGATCCGCCGCTATCATCTGGCGGGACAGCCTGAGGAGATCGTAGAGCACGTGCCCGATGAGACTCACCAGTGGTAAGCTGACGGGGCTGTCCCCTGTGAGGTCAGTCTGCAACCCGCAACCGATCCCTGCGTATACATATATGCAAACACTAGGCAGCCTGCACATGGACCCAGCCGGGAACCACAGAGCAGGTTCAATTACAGAGGGAGACTGAGATGACTGAGGAAGTGACAAAGATAGAGGTTGACGCAGCAGAGACGGGAGCAGAAGAAGGCGCTGGAGAAACGAATACACCCACCGAACTCGCACCGAAGCCTGAATCAAAAGCCGATGTACTGCAGCGACTGAGCAAAGGCCGCGATCTATCCAACGTGGATATGAGTGGCCTCGATCTTGCCGGCATGAAGTTCGCCGGCTGTGCGATGGCCAAGGCCAACCTGGCGGATGCCAATATCAGCGGCGGTGTCTTCGCCGGCGCTGACGCCACCGAGGTGGATCTGTCAAACGCTAACCTCAGCGGCGTTAAGATCGCGGGCGTCAGCTTGGCGAGGGCAATCCTGCGCAACGTCCAGATGGCAGGCGCCAAACTGGCCGGCGTGAGCCTGGAGAACGCGGACCTCGACAATGCAGATCTCACCGATGTCAAGATGGTTGGCACCAGTCTGGAGGGAAGCTCGGCGAAGAACGCCAACTTCACAGCCGCAACCCTCGCCGGCGGCAGCCTCAAGGGGGCTAATTTCACCGATGCTGATCTGACCGCGGCGACGCTCAAGCGCGTCGACGTGACAGATGCCGACTTCACCGGCGTCGATACCACCGGCGCTCGTTCGGGCAAGGTTGACTGGAGCAAGGCCAAGGTCCCCCCGGAGCAACTGCCCGAGCAGATGCCCGAGGCACCGGCATGGCTCCCGGCGGCCATCGGGGGAGCGATCGTCGCCTTCTTCATCATCTTGTTGATCTCCAAGAAGAAGGCCAAGGAAGCTTAACACATCAGGGAAGAATGAAAGAATGGAGAATCAGCGAATGGGAGAGACTCCTGACTGATCTTCATTCTGCCATTCTCTCATTCGCTGATTCGCTGATTCGCTGATTCTGTGATCCTCTCATTCTCTGTTCGCCAGTTGATCACGTAACAGCGCCAACACCGTGGGCGGCTTCGCGCGACCGCGGGTCGCCTTCATCACCTGGCCCACAAACCACTGCAGCAGCGACTCTTTCCCTGCGAGATAGCTCTGCACCTCATCAGGATGCTCCGCCAACACCTGGGCCACGACGGCAGCCAGCTGGTCCGCATCCGAGATCTGCACCAGGCCCTTCTCCTTGACGATGGACTCGGGAGCGCGTCCGGTCTCAAACATGGTATCGAGCACATCCTTGGCACCATTCTGGTTGATCGTCCCTTGGGTCAACAGGGTCACCAGCGCGGCCAGGGTTTCCGGCGTCACCTTCACATCCTCAATACCGACACCATCGCGGTTCATCAGGTAAGACAGCTCTCCCACCACCCACTTGCTGACCGCGGACGGATCGCCGTCGTAGGCAGTGGCCGCTGTCTCGAAGTAGTCGGCCAGCGCACGCTCAGCCACCAG
>JAGHDT010000316.1 GCA_021159805.1 Anaerolineae bacterium | reverse complement strand
TTGACACTGTTATGGCTGGCGTGTATAATTAGCCAGCTTATGATTAGCTGAGCAACAAACAAGCGAATCTGCCGGGAAGGATGATATGGAAACAGATAGATCTGAGGCCGCCGAGATCAGTCTTCGGGTTCATCGTCTTTGCCGCCTACACTATGGTCAAGCCCAGGCATTGCTGGAGGTCATTGGCCTCTACCGAGGCCAGCCGCCTGTGCTCCACGCCCTCTGGGAACAGGAGGGTCTTTCGCAGTCTGAGCTGGCTGCGAGGGTTCATGTGACTGCGCCAACGTTGAGTCGTATGATACAGCGCATGGTGAAGGCCGGCTTGCTGACCACGCAGGATGATCCGGTGGATCAGCGTGTTTCGCAGGTTTATCTGACGGACGCCGGCCGTGCGATCAGGGAGCCAGTGGTAGGCACGTGGAGGCAACTAGGCTCGGAGTTGCTTGCCGGCTTCACACCGGAGGAGAAGGCGCAGGTGCGCCACTTCCTGGATAGGATGGCTGAGAATCTAGAGGATGCCGGCGGCACACGGCAGCTGTGCAAGAAATCCAAGGGGTCTGAATGATGAAAGGATACACGAGCACATATGGAGCAAATGCGTAGACTGTTTAGGTTTCTCAAGCCCTATTGGGTATGGGCAACCATTGGCCCGCTGCTGATGGTCCTGGAGGTCCTGATGGACCTGCAGCAGCCTCGCCTGATTGCCAAAATCGTGGATGAGGGCATCGCGCTGGGCCAGATGGACGTTGTTATCCAAGCCGGGTTGAAGATGGTTGGCTTCGCGTTTATCGGCGCGGTCGGCGGTATAGGCTGTTCGATCTTCGGGGTGCTGGCCGCTATCGGCTTTGGGACCGATGTGCGTAACGCGCTCTACCGCAAGGTACAATCTCTTTCGTTCGCCAACATTGACAAACTGGAGACCGGCACGTTGGTCACGCGACTGACGAATGACGTAACCCAGGTTCAGTCAGCAGTGCTTATGATGCTCCGCATGATGGTTCGGGCTCCTCTGCAACTGGTTGGCAGCCTCGTTATGGCGATTACCACCAGTGTGGCACTCTCACCGCTCTTCGTCGTGCTGATCCCGATCGTGTTGGTCGTCATCTGGTCCATCATCACGCGCGCATTCCCGCTGTTCAAGCAGGTCCAGGGTAAGCTGGACGGGCTCAACACGGTGATGCAGGAGAATCTGATGGGTGTTCGTATGGTCAAGGCTTTTGTGCGCGAGGGCCACGAAGAGGAGCGCTTCCAGGCGGCCAACAGTGACCTGATGGCGTTGGCAATTAAGGCCCGACGCACGGTCTCCATTGGCATGCCGGCGATGATGCTGATTGTCAATCTTGCCATCGTGGCCGTGCTGTGGTTCGGCGGCGTACGTGTCGTGGGCGGCACGATGCAGGTGGGTCAGATCATCGCGTTTGTGAACTACCTGATGCGCGTGTTGTTTTCGTTGATTTTCGTGAGCATGATCTTTATGCAGTTTTCCCGCGCGGAAGCGTCGGCGGAGCGGATTCAGGAAGTGCTGGAGACGGAGCCTGTTGTCCAGAACCGTCCAGGTGCCGCTACGGTCTTTGCCAGCTCAGGCAGCGATGGCAGCAACAAGGCCACACGGCCACTCGGGCGCGTGGTGTTTGAGAATGTGACCTTCGCCTACGGGGGTGAGAAGAGCGAACCCGTGTTGAGAGATGTGACCCTGGTTGCCGAACCGGGTGAGACCGTGGCTATCATGGGGGCAACAGGGTCGGGCAAGTCAACGCTGGCACACTTGATCCCGCGCTTCTACGATGTGCAAAAGGGGCGCATTACCATCGATGGGATTGACGTACGGGATCTCGACAAGACGGTGCTGCGGCGTAACGTCGGCGTGGCCTTTCAGCAGCCCATTCTGTTCAGCGGGTCGATCCGCGACAATATCTGCTACGGCCGTCCTGAGGCAACGGACGAGGAAGTTGAGGCTGCCGCACGGATGGCCCAAGCTCACGATTTCATCGTCGAGATGGCGGACGGCTACGATACCTTGTTGGGTCAACGTGGTGTGAACCTCTCGGGCGGGCAAAAGCAGCGCGTTGCCATCGCCCGAGCTCTGGCAACGGACCCCGCTGTGTTGGTGCTGGACGATAGTACCAGTTCGGTGGATGTTGAAACTGAGGCCAAGATGCAGGCCGCCATGGAGGAGTTTGCCCAGGGACGGACGACGTTCCTGATCGCACAGCGCGTCAGCAGCGTGTTGACGGCGGACAGGATCGTCGTTCTGGACGGTGGCAGGATTTCAGCAGAGGGGACGCACAAGGAGCTGCTGGCGTCCAGTGAGATCTATCGCGAGATCTACGCATCGCAGCTTGGCATCGGAGGCGTGACAGATGGCTGAGAATCGATCTGACAATCATACAGGGAGCGGGACCCGTTCTCCCCGCGGCTCGACCCGGCCTGGCGCCGGCGAGCGGACGAGTGGGGGTCCGCGCCGTGGCCCCGGGGGCCGTGGCCGGTTTGGGCCGGTGCAGAAGGCTGAGGATGTACGCGGCACGATGTTCCGCTTGGCGGGTTACCTTCTACGCTACAAGAAGGCTCTGGTGCTCACCGTGATCCTGGTGGCGCTGGCATCCGGCCTGGGTGTGCTGGGACCGTTCTTGATGGGACGGGCTATCGACAACTACATCATCAAAGGTGACCTGGCTGGTCTGGTGGGCATACTGGGTCTGATGGTTGCCGTCAACGTAGTGGGCTCGGGCGTTCGCTGGGTGCAGACTATCGTCATGATCTCTGCTTCACAACAGACGGTCCGTGATCTGCGGAATGACCTGTTCAGCAAGCTGCAGACGCTCTCTCTGCGGTACTTCGATCAGCACACCCACGGTGAGCTGATGAGCCGGCTGACCAACGATGTGGACAACGTCAGTATGGTGCTGACGAATACTGTGACGCAGCTTGTTTCCAGTGCGTTGAGTGTCACCGGCATAGCGGCGATGATGTTTGTCCTCAACTGGCGGCTGGCGCTGGTGACCTTGATCACGATCCCGCTGATGCTGTTCTTGACGCAGCTAGTGGCCAAGCGGACTCGCAAGGGGTTTCGCGATCAGCAGAAGTATCTGGGCGACAT
>JAGHDT010000271.1 GCA_021159805.1 Anaerolineae bacterium | reverse complement strand
CCCTGTCGTCCACCAGGCTCTCAGGAGCGAAGAAGGCATTGTCATTCCACGTCATCCGCTCGTGCGTCTCCGGGTAGAAGTGGTCGCCCTCGTACCGCCCTATGTAGTACTGGCAGCCCAGATTGTGGCTGATGAAAAGCAGCATATGTCGATCCCCGAGCGGAAAGAAGTCAGGGCACATATCGTCCTCATCCTCTCGCGTCCATGCCCTGTCACTCTTGTAGAATTCGTGCAGGTACTCCCAGTGGATCAGATCATCGGAGACAAAGAGATAGGTCGTGTCACCTTTGTAGACGTCCAGATCCTGATCCCGTCCGTAGGCCCGCAGGACCAGCAGGTTACCGGTCAACATGTAGGTGCGACCCTCGTGGATCCAGATCGCAGAGGGATCTGCTACGCCATAGACACGGCAATCCTCCCCTAACGAATACCCAAGCTCGGTCTGATGGATCACAGGGTTGTCGGGACTCTTGGTCCAGTGGCCCAAATCAGGATCGGTGCTGGTGGCGATGCAGATGCCGGCCTTCTCTCCCAGACCCCAATAGGTGATGGTGGGCACGCCCTTCTTGTCGATGAAGGCACCGCCGCTGAAGATGCCCTCGTCGATCCCGCCGGGTTCCAGTGATAGCGGATGATGACGCCAGTGAACGAGGTCGTGACTGGAGATGTGGGCCCAACAGTGTCCCTTCTCCGTCTGAACGATAGTGTGCAGATGATACCGTCCGTTCCAGAACAGTGCACCGTTCGGGTCGAACGGTGCGCAGACACCCTCCGGTGTCACAACGTGATAGCCAGGGCGGTAGGGATCGCCCAGGAGTTTGGTCCGCAATGCTCGTGATGCGCTGACCAACTCATCCATATATGAAGACCTCAGGTTCCTTGCGGTCACCATGCTCGGTGCTCAGCCAGTCGGCGGTTTGGAGGACACGCTCGTGCTCCATCACCCGAGCGTCCGTCGGACAGACCTTCACGCACGCGCAGCACAGGATGCAGTCCTCGGCAACAGTCACAACCGCGTCATCCACTGTAATGGCTCCGGTCGGGCAAACCTCAGCGCAGCGACCACACAGCGTGCACAGATCAGCGTGGGTGACAGGAGCTCTTGGACCAGACTTGTGAAGCTTGCGGTAGGGACGGTTGCCGGGCAGTGACACCGGCACAAGCTCCGCGGACGTTGTCACGCCCTTAAGTCGCTGCCGCACAGCGCTCCCGAAGTCAACGGCCCTCGCAAGGTCCGCAGCATCGGGCCGTCCCGGAGCAATGGGCGTCGACGAGGTGTTGTAGGAATGCTCACCGATGAAGGCGCCACCGGCAACAGGCACGAATCCGACTGCCTGTGCCCAATCCGACAGCTCCAACAGGGCATCCTCGAATGCCCTGTTGCCGTATACAGCCACAAGGATCGCGGGTGTATCCTGCCCACGCACGGACCGCAGCCGCTGCATCGCCGTCGGCGGAATACGTCCCCCGTAGACCGGCGCCCCGATCACAACCAGATCAGCGTCGAGAACCACGGTCTCAGCGGGGTCCGCCTCGGGCAGCGTCAAGTCCACGCTTGTGACGTCCGAGGCAGCCAACCCCTGCGTGATGCCCTCCAGGACCTGCTTCGTCGTCCGCGTCGGCGAGAAGTACACCAGCTTCACACTATCCAGCTTCATCGTCCCCCCCCTGACTGCCCGTCACAGCCACCGCCGCGTCTGCGCGGCATAGGATATCCAGTCGCCACCGAAATCCTCGGCCAGCATCCCTTCCTCCCTGGCGATGTACATCCGATCCATGACGATCACAAACGCCACCACGACCGCAAACGGTGTCAGCGACCCGAAGAGCAAGGCCTCACCCAACAGAATCAGCACAAATCCCAGGTACATCGGGTTCCGCGTCACACTGAAGACCCCATCGCGCACCAGGGCGGATGAGGATTCCAAGGGCTTGACCGTCGTGCTGGTCACGTGGAATGCCTTGTCTGCGGCGAGGTTGATCCATATGCCAATCGCCATCGGGACAAGCCCCAACAGGATCCACGGCGCGGCCATCAAGCGCGCGCCTGGAACGATGAAATGCAGCAGGGCTTCCGAAATCAGGCCAACCAACAACCACGTTGTCGGCATAAGCTCTCGCAGTTTCATAACATCACCTTCCCCACCAACTCAGGGCGCTCCAGCACCCCAAAGCCCACATTGGACCTGAATTGATAGATAACGTGGCCATCGCCAAACCGGCAGAAAATCGTGGGACAGAATGGGGTCTCGTAGAGGCAGAGTTTGACGGCGAAGGTGTCCTCGGTGATCCAGGCACCGCTGGCTGCCACCTTGCGCGGCTTGTCACCATCCAGCAGCGTCGTGCCAAAGCGCCACTCCCTCAAACCAAAGGCTACTTTCTGCGGGCCACGTCCGTCCTCGATCACCAGGGTCCCACCATCGCCATCAAGCGCTAGCGACATCGACCGCAGCAGTTGCGCATCAGCACTCGCGAAGTGCCGCTCCGCAATCGTGCGCTGGACATCAAGATCGAAAGCATAGGTCTTACCCGATATGGCAGAAGCCACCGGCGAAGCAGACAGCCCCTCCAACGGGGGAAGAGCCAGACTGGCGAGCTTGGACACCAGCTCCGAACGTGTCAGCTCATCCTCAGGCAGGGCTTCCGCCGCCATCACCGGCAGCAGATGCATCCACACCAGATCCAGCACCGCCTGCATATCGCCCAGCCCACCGGTGATCGACAGAACCGCATCCTGGTCGGGCATCACGAGGCAGTACTGCCCGAAGGCGCCATCGCCGCGATACGCGTTGTGGCGGCATCGCCAGAACTGGAACCCATACCCTTGCGACCAGTCCGCGTTGTCCATGGATGAGTTATCCGTTTGATAAGATGTCGCTTCCGCAACCCACGCCTCGGGCAACAGCTGCTCACCCTCCCACACACCCTTCTGCAGGTAGAGCTGGCCGAAGCGTGCGATATCCTCGGTCTTCAGGCTAAGTCCGAAGCCTCCTAAGTTGACGCCGCGTGGACACGAATCCCACGTGGCTCCCTCGATACCTAGCGGCTCAAAGATCCGCTCTGTCAGATACAGAAGCAACGTCATTCCGGTCAAGTTCTGCACGATGGCCGAGAGCATATATGAAGCACCCGTGTTGTACAGGAAGTGCGTGCCCGGTGCGTGGTCGACAGGACGGGCCAGGAATGCCCTCGCCCAGTTGCCGTCGGGCGCTGTCGCCATATGGTTGGTGGTATCCTCCCCGTGGCCGGTCGACATAGAGAGCAGATGGCGCACGCGCATGGCAGCCAGGTTATCGCTGACCTCGGCGGGCAGATCCTCCGGGAAGAAAGAGATCACGGGATCATCGACACTGAGCAAGCCATCGGCCACGGCGAGCCCAATGCCCGTGGACGTGAAACTCTTGCTCAGCGAGAAGAGCACGTGAGGGATATCGGGGCTGTAGGGTGCCCACCAACCCTGCGCCACACGATGTCCGTGGCGCAACAAAATGAAGCTGTGCAGGGCATCCACATCGGCTTCAGCAGCGTTGACAAAATCAAGAATGGCATGCGAGGGAATCCCCTGAGCTTCTGGTGTACTGGCGGGAAGTTCTGCGTAGGTCATGCAGGTTCTCCTGGATG
>JAGHDT010000123.1 GCA_021159805.1 Anaerolineae bacterium | reverse complement strand
TGCCCTCACCCAGCTCAGAGACCGGGATGGGCTGAGGACCGGCGACCAACCAGTTATGCACATAACCATCAGAGAGGTCGTAGCGGAGATAAGATATGGTCATTGACGCATGACTCCTTCGGGAAGGGTATCCAAGAGTATAACCTGAGAAAGCCGGCTGCCGCGTGATCTCACGCGGAGAGGAGACAACACTATCATAAATGCAGCATGAGACAATAGCGGACGATGTGCTGCTCACGGATTCTCACAGATCAACACGGATGAAGAAAAGAAAAATCCGTGTGAATCTGTGTCAATCCGTGAGCCTATTATCTGAATGCCGGTGGTACCGCTTGCGCGCGTTGTCCAGCACTTTTCGCTTGACTTGTGGCTCAGGGCCAAAGTTGAGCAAGAGACCAACTTCATAGCGTGTGGCATTCAGATAGTTCAGCAACTGCGCCTCATGCTCCCGGACCAGTTGCCGCGAGGCTTTCAGCTCAACGATCACGCAGTCTTGCACCAACAGGTCGGCATAGTAGCTACCCACAATCTCGCCACGATAAACGACCCCAATCGGATATTGGCACGACACAGAGAACCCCCGTCTGCGCAGCTCAATAGCCATCGAATTTTCATAGACCTTCTCCAAGAACCCATAACCCAGAGCATTGTAGACATCGTAGAAAGCCCCGATGATCTCCTTCGTACAGGCTTCGTACTTCATCCGCACCTCCAGGGCTTGAGGGAACATCCAGACAGAATTCCAGAATCCGTGTGGATCCGTGCAGATCCGTGAGCGATACGCCTTCTACTCCACTCCCACTGCCGCAAAAGAAAAAAGAGGGGGACCGGCGCGTCTTGCGACCCTGCGCCCCCCCTTGCTGAAGACAAACACTCGACCATCAAGCTCTTCGCCGGCAGACACAACCTAGCTTTGAGAAAAACTGTCCCGCTCCGACCAGCGGAGCGGGACAGATCTATCATCTGATCGGGATGCAAATCAGGCTTGTGGAACAGGCCCACATCCCGGCTGCGAGGTGGGATTACTCCACACCCTCCATCAGCTCTGCCTGCATAGTGTTGGCCTCTTCATTGAGGTCAGCCAGGGTCTCGTCGATATCGGCACCCTGCATGATCTCATTGAACGCCTTCTGCGCGGCATCCCGGCCGAACTGATAGCTGATCAGCTGCGGTTCGTAGGAGCCGTAGGGCAGCAGATCCAGCGCGGACACCCACTGCGGGGCGTATTCATCCAGGTTGATGAAGTCAGCCGTGCTGCGGCGGGTCGGGAAGTAGGTGCTGATGTCGTCCCACTTGGCCTGCTGCTCGGGGCTGGTAAACCACTTCAGGAAGACCCACGCGGCCAACTGCGTGTCGGGCGTGGTCTGCGGGATCATGATGTCGCCACCATAGATATTCTGAACGGGATCCGCGGTCGTATGCGGGATCGCGGTGACGCCCCACTCGTCCGTGTTCTCGGCAGCTTCCATGTCGCCGGCGTAGTAGCGGATGCCGGAGGTCGAGCCCTGCGTGAAGATCGCACGGCGCGCGGCGAACTCGGGGTTCGGGTATCCCTCGGTGAAGAAGTAGGCACAGCCGTCGTCGTACATGCCCTTCAGCATCTCCATCGCCTGCTTCGTGGCCTCGCCGTCGTAGGCATAACCCGTGCCATCCTCGGTCAGGATGCCACCACCGAACGCCATCGTCCAGGCTGCCACAGCCGACGCGTCATCGCGCAGGATGTAGCCGCCGGTGCCGTCACCATTGGCCTCAGCCGCAGCACACGCCATCGCCTCGAAGTCATCAGGTGTCGTGGGCGGGCCAGCGAAGCCCAGCTCCTCAAGCCACGTCTGGTTGTAGAACAACACTTCCATCGAGCGGTTCGGCGGGAAGCCCAGCCGCTGATTGCCGAAGGCGGGCTGCACGCCCTGCTCCAGGAAGCTGGCGTAGAAATCCTCGCGCTGCTCCTTGGTCAGGCCCCAGTCGGGATCGTACAGATAGGGATCCATATCCGCCAGACCGTTGGCCAAAGCATAGAAGGCCTGGTCATTCTGATAACCCACGACCAAACCGGGCAGCTCACCCGTCTGAATACCCGCGTTCATCTTATCGCGGATATCGTTGTAGCCACCCTGGTTCTGCGCATCGATGGTGATACCACACTCATTGGTGGCGTTGAAGTCCTCAACCATCCCCAGCAGACCCTCTTCACGGCTGCCGCTGTGGTTGTGCCACCACGTCACGGTCACACCGCGGGGATCCACACCCGCCAGAGGACCGTACTTGGCCGGAGCGCAGGGCTCCGCGGCGCTGACGTCGACGCCTTCCATCAACTCGTCCTGCAGCATGTTACCCTCTTCAGTCAAGCCGCTGAGGGTGTCATCGATGTCGCCGCCCTGCATAATGCGGTTAAATGCCTGCTGCGCGGCGTCTCGCGTGCCCTGGTAGCTGATCAACTGCGGTTCGTAGGAGCCGTAAGGCAGCAGATCCAGCGCGGACACCCACTGCGGGGCATACTCATCCAGGTTGATGAAGTCAGCCGTGCTGCGGCGGGTTGGGAAGTAGGTACTGATGTTATCCCACTGCGCCTGCTGCTCAGGGCTGGTGAACCACTTGATGAACAGCCACGCCGCCAACTCTGTTTCGGGCGTGGTCTGCGGGATCATGATGTCGCCACCGTAGATGTTCTGAACGGGATCGGCGGTCGTATGCGGGATCGCGGTGACGCCCCACTCGTCCGTGTTCTCGGCAGCTTCCATATCACCTGTGTAGTAGCGGATACCGGAGGTCGAGCCCTGCGTGAAGATCGCGCGGCGCGCGGCGAACTCGGGGTTCGGGTACCCCTCGGTGAAGAAGTACGCGCAGCCGTTGTCGTACATGCGCTGCAGCATGGCCATCGCCTGCTTTGTGGCATCGCCGTCGTAAGCGTAATGCGTGCCATCCTCGGTCAGGATGCTGCCGCCGAATGCCATCGTCCAGGCTGCCACAGCCGACGCGTCATCGCGCAGGATGTAGCCGCCGGTGCCGTCACCATTGGCCTCAGCCGCAGCACACGCCATCGCCTCGAAGTCATCAGGGGTCGTCGGCGGGCCAGCGAAGCCCAGCTCCTCAAGCCACGTCTGGTTGTAAAACAACACTTCCATCGAGCGGTTCGGCGGGAAGCCCAGCCGCTGGCCACCGAACGCGGGCTGCACGCCCTGCTCCAGGAAACTTGCGTAGAAGTCCTCACGATCCGCGGGGGACAGGCCCCAGGTCTGGTCAGCAATATAGGCATTCATGTCGGCAAGGCCATTGGCCAAAGCATAGAATGCCTGGTCGTTCTGGTAACCCACGACCAGACCGGGCAGTTCGCCACTCTGGATGCCCGCGTTCATCTTGTCGCGGATGTCGTTATAGCCACCCTGGTTCTGCGCGTCGATGGTGATGCCACACTCGTTGGTGGCATTGTATTCCTCGATCATCCCCAGCAGACCCTCTTCACGGCTGCCGCTGTGGTTGTGCCACCACGTCACGGTCTGACCGCGGGGATCAATGCCTGCCAGTGGGCCATCTGTGGCGGGGCCACAAGGCTCACGCTCGGCGACGGGCTCATCCTTCTCAGCAGCAGCTGTCGTGGCCGTAGGCTCGGGCGCCTTGGTCGGTTCAGGGGTCGCTGTACCGCATGCCGCGGTTATGGACAGCAAGAGAGCGGCCACCAACAAAAACGCCAGCCAGCTCTTATTCTTTGTTAACATGCTAATCTCCTCCTAAATATGGTTACATCGCGCTAGTGATGCGTACTCTATCCGAGATGCTCCGGCTACGTTCGTGTCGTCTATCACCCCCTTTCGTCGAAGATGTCGCGCCATGAACAATCTGGTTTCTCTGGACCTGTCAGCCCTTAAGGCCTGATGTCGCAATGCCCTCAGTGAACTGCTTCTGAGCAAAGAGGTAGGTCACCAAGATCGGCGCGATAGTAATCACCGCACCCGCCATCTGTAGGTGAACATAGGAGCCTGCTTCATCGAGGAAATGCATCAGCGCAGCAGAGATCGGGCGCCACTCATCCGAGTTAGTCACCAACATCGGCCACGCCAAGGCGTTCCACGATCCGATGAAGCCGAAAATCACGACAGTCGTCAGCGCAGCGCGCGAGATCGGCAGTATGATCTGAACCAGGTAGCGCAGGTGCCCGGCACCGTCGATCTGCGCGGAATCCCACAGATCATCCGGAATCTGGGCAAAGAACTGGCGGAGCAGGAAGATGTTGAATGCGCTCGCCATAAACGGTATCGTCAGTGCAGGCCAGTTATTCACCCACGGGATCGGGCCAATGCGCCCCAGCCAGGTGACGGTGATAAAGTTCGGCACCCACGTCACGGCTTCGGGCAACATCAATGTGGTGAGCAGAAGGGAGAAGAGGAAATCTTTTCCGGCAAACTTTATGCGGGCAAACGCATAGGCAGCCAGTGTACAGAAGACAATCTGGCCCGAGACCGTGATCAGCACGATTTGGACGCTGTTCGCGAAGTATTCGGAAAACTTACCGTCCACCCAAGCTTCAGTATAGTTGCCCCACTGCAATACGGAGGGCACAAATGTGCGTCCCGTGGCCTCGCCCAGCGTCATCAAAGACGTGCTGACCATCCAGAAGAAGGGCAGAATCGCGATAGTGATCCCGAAGACAAGCACCGCATAGGTGAAGATCATCCACACATCTAGGCGCCGCGGATTCCTAGCTTTTGCGCTCTGCGTGCGTGCAGGGGGCACGCGTGCACCCTGCGCACGCGACATCAAGGTGGAGCTCTCGCCCTTGCTAACCATAGAACACCTTCTCCTCCGCAATGCGGCTGTTGATCATGGTTAGGACCAGTATAAGGCCCATCAGGACAAGCGCCAGCGCCGACGCATACCCATAGCGGGTATTGCGATTGAACTCATTGAAAATGACGATACTCGCCGTATCCGTCGTGCCCAAGGCCGCCCCGCTGCGTAGCACCCAGAGGTGGTTGAACGCCTTGAAGGTACCGATCACCGCAATCAAAGAAAGAAAGTAGGTTGTCGGAGAAAGCAGCGGGAGCGTCACGTGCCGAAACTGCTGCCAACGGCCAGCCCCATCGATCGCTGCAGCTTCATAGAGCGGCGTGGGAATGCTGCCCAACCCCGCCAGGAAGACTACAGTATTATAGCCCGCATACGTCCAAATGCCGTAAAGACAAATGACAAATAGCGCCAGGCTGGGCCCTGCCAGAGCCGGAGGGATATCCAATGCCGGGAACAGCATCTGGAAGATACCCTTGGGCTCATCCAACCACATCAGGTTATCTATCCCCACCAGGTTGAGCAGACTGTTGATTGGAGCACTAACCCGGCTGGAGAAGATCACGCGGAAGACACTGGCCGCGGCCACAGGGTTCGTGACATAGGGCAGGAAGTAGATCAGGCGGAAGAACCCCTTACCCTTGATGTTCTGGAAGAGCAAGATGGCGAGGAAGAGCCCCAAGACCAGCTCGATCGGCACCGTGAAGAGGACGTAATAGACGGTGTGAAGCAGGCCCTCCCACCAATCGTCGTAACCTGCCTGGATTCCGGTCGGCACTTCGGCAATCAGGAGCCAGGCCGCAAGCATCATCGCGATCGAGGCCAGCACCCACGCGACCAGTCCCCGCGTCGTCGGGGCGTTACGCGCCGTCTGCCACGCTCTCCAGGAGAAGAACAACGCGACCACACCGGCCGGAATCAACAGGAGCTCGATAGCGGTCACCTGTCCAGAATCGACCAGCAGCTTGGCCCCCAGCGCCAGCGCCCCGCCACCCAGAACCAGCAATGTCGTCGTCCAGCCGGCGAACCGCATCCGCGAAGAAAGCTGCCACACAACCACCAGGGCGATGATGCCGATGCTCATAGCCAGAATCTGCGACCACAGGCGAATGGACTCTCCCTCCTCTGCAGCGGCAGCATAGGCCGACTGGATCTCAGTCAGCGTCAGCCAGCCCAAAGCTATGCCACACCCAAGCATGATGAAAACGATGATGAATCGCATATAGTAGGTCGCGCTGCGCGGTCCGGCGCTGACCCAGCGGGAGAAGCCATAGGCGAGCGCCAACCCGGCAATCAAGACCAGCATCGCGGTCGTTCGCGACGACACAACCTGCGGCACGCGCCAGGCCTCGCCTAGAAGGGTCAGAAACAGCTCTTGCGTCCGCTGCACGCCCTTCACCTTCTCTGCAATCGCAAGCACCTCCGGGAAGAGAACAACCAGGAAACGCACAAACAGAAACAGACCGGTGGAGGTGACGAGTGCCGGGACCAACCAAGCCCAGGGGTGATCCCCAGTCTCCTGGGACTCATGGTGGGCATCCAGAAGCGATCTGACCACCCCATACACCAGCAGCACGACCAGCCAAAGACCGGCGACATAGGCAAGGCCATCCAGAGCTTTCGCATACTGGTCAAGCCCCAAATACTTGCCGGGGATGATGCGCCAGCGATGCAGGCTGACGTAGACCGAGAATGCCAGCGGGAATAGACCAAATGTACCAATGATGAGAAATGCGGGAAAGACAAACAAGTAAGCGATGAGACTCTCGCGAAGACTCCGCCAGCGTCTCCCAGCAAACAGCCCTGCCAGTGGAGAGGGTGCTTGTGCCGTCGTTTGGGTCATAGAAATCTCCTCCTATCTGCTGGTTCACTCACAGAGCTCAACCGGACAAAGGCGTAACGGACCACGTTCCGCTGACGACCTGGGCAGCCAGGTATACCGGGCACCCGGCGGTCGTCTGGATCGTCTCAGGAGCAGCACCATCCAGAGACTTCCCCTCAGGGCCACGGAAAATCGCCTCGGGAATCACGATTGCATCCCCAACATCACGTCCGGTCAGGGTGTTCACGATATCGTCAACCGTCAACAGCCCAGCGACGGTGACCGTCTCGCCAAAAAAGCGGTTCGCCACCGGCAACACGTCCGCCCGAATACCCGTTGCCCGCGAGAAAGTGCGCGCAAACGCAGCTAGCTGCGGTGCAAAAAGCGTGCCGGTGACCCACGTCTGGTGGCGGCCCAACGGTGCCAGCGCATCCACAAGATCCACAGCCCCGTCCAAGAAACACCGTACCATGCCGACACCGTTCTCGATCAACGCCGGCAACTGCCCATCATAGGCTGGAAGCTCCGGGGGCACCACACCCGCACGCAAGAACCACTCATCGGAAGGATAGACAAAGCCAACGCCCAGCTCAGAGCGAAGCTGTTCCTGCCACCGGAGGAGCCGCTCCAGAACAACGCCGGCCTCCTTATCAGTGTAGATGCGCAGATCCGGACTATGCCACCGCGTCAATCCCACCGGAACTACGGTTAGATCTCGTACGGCAGGGTAAAGCGCCACCAGATCGACAATCGTTTGGTCAAGATGCGCCCCATCATTGCGACCAGGAACCAAGACGGCCTGCGTATGTAACTCGATGCCGATATCAACCAGCCGGTGCAGATCATCAAGGATCTTGGCCGACCGAGGATTACGCATCAGGTCAAAGCGCACATCGGGCTCCGTCGCATGGACGGAGACATAGAGCGGGCTGAGATACTGCTCCTCAATACGTTCCCAATCGGATGGATCAAGATTGGTCAAGGTAATGTAGTTGCCGTGAAGGAAGGAGAGGCGGTAGTCGTCGTCCTTGACATAGAGCGGCGCACGCATGCCCGGCGCCATCTGTGCCACAAAGCAGAACTCGCACCGGTTGCGACAGACTCGGGGCTCGCCGTCGAAAAGATCCTGGGCGAACTCCAAGCCCAAGGGCTCCCCATACCGGCGATCAAGCTCAACACTCCGCCGCTGCCCGCCTCGCTCAAAGAGCAGCTCCAAGAATGACTCTGCGCCAAAGATGCGCACATCGATAATATCCCTCAGCGATATATCATTGATCGCCAAGAGCTTGTCTCCGACATGCAAGCCACATCGTGAGCCCACGCTCTCCGGCGCAATGCCGGTAATCGTAGCAGGGTAGCGTCGCATCATCGTCGATCTAGCAGCATCCGGCTGCGTGACCTTGTGATTCCATTATATGGCAACCTTGCTTCTGGGGTAGTTCTACCGCGACCATGTGACACAGCTGTCAACGCCCGGCTGATGTTGGCTCATGGCCCACTCATTCCCACTCGATTGTCGCGGGAGGCTTGCTGGTCACATCATACACCACGCGGTTCACGCCGGCGACTTCATTCACAATGCGGTTCGCCACCTTACCCAGCAGATCATAGGGCAGACGCGCCCAGTCCGCCGTCATGAAGTCCTCTGTGGTCACCGCCCGCAGCGCGACGGTGTTAGCATACGTCCGCCCATCCCCCATCACGCCGACGCTGCGCACCGGCAGCAACACGGCAAAGGCCTGCGACGTCTCCCGGTAGAGTCCGGCATCCCACAGAGCATCGAGGAAGATGAGATCCGCAGCCTGGAGCGTGGACACACGCTCCGGGGTGATCTCACCCAAGATGCGCACGGCAAGGCCCGGACCGGGGAAGGGATGGCGCCACACCAGTTTCTCAGGCAGACCCAGAGCCAGGCCCACACGGCGGACTTCATCCTTGAAAAGGTCCCGTAAAGGCTCCACCAGGGCCAGATCCATATCCTCCGGCAGGCCACCGACATTGTGGTGTGACTTGATGCGGTGCGCGGTCTGACTGCCGGCGCTCTCGATCACATCAGGGTAGATCGTGCCCTGTGCCAGGAACTTCGCATCGTTCAGCCTGCGTGCCTCGGTCTCGAAGAGACGGATGAACTGCTCGCCGATGATGCGCCGTTTCTCCTCAGGATCGATAACACCGGCCAGCGCGGTCAGGAAACGTTCGGAAGCATCCACCACAACTAGTTTCATGCCCAATGCTTCATAGAACGTGGCCTCGACCTGCTTGGCCTCATCACGACGCAGAAGTCCGGTGTCGACAAAGATACACGTCAGCTGCTCGCCCACAGCCTTTTGGATCAGTGCCGCAACCACGGCACTATCCACACCGCCGCTCAACCCCAGGATCACCGTCTTCTCACCCACCTGAGCGCGGACACGGGCCACAGCTTGCTCGATAAACGCTTCCGATGTCCACGTTCCTGCACATCCACAGATGTCGTAAAGGAAGCGGTGAAGCATCTCGGCGCCCTGCGGTGTATGGTGGACCTCAGGGTGGAACTGCGTCCCGTATATCCGGCGCGCATCGTCGCCGATTGCAGCAACGATGTCGTTTTCACTGCGCGCTAACACTCGGAAGCCCTCCGGCAGAGCCTCGACCCGGTCACCGTGGCTCATCCACACCGGCAGGGAATCCGGAAGGCCCACGAACAAGGGGGCGACAGGATCGACCACGCGCACGTGCGCCGGACCGTACTCCCGCTCGGCCCCCGGGACGACGTTCCCGCCCATACGCTGGGTCAGAACCTGCATACCATAGCAAATCCCCAGTACGGGGATCTGAGCATCAAGCACGTAATCGGGCAACGTGGGGGCATTCTCATCATAGACACTGTTGGGCCCCCCCGACAGGATGAAGCCTTTGGGGGACAGAGCGGTCACACGCTCCGGGTCCGCATACCAGGGCAGAATCTCAGCATAGACGTGCAGCTCACGTACACGACGCGCGATCAACTGCGTGGTCTGTGACCCGTAATCGAGAATGATAATCGTCTCACGCTGCGCCATATCGCTTCCCTACTCGGCAAAGATGATGGTGCCGTCATCCCGCATCTCATCGATGATGACAAGCGAGACAATCGGAACATCAAGACAACTCAGGGCCTCACGACCGCCCTCAAAAGACTTCTCCACCAACGCACCGATTCCCACCAACGTCGCCCCAGCACTCTCGACGATGCGAGCCATCGCATCAATGGTATTCCCTGTCGCCAGGAAATCATCGATGATCAAGACGCGGTCTTCAGCATGGAGGAACTCAGGAGAAACCATCAGCGAAACCTCGCCACCCTTGGTGTGTGAGGGCGCGAATTCGACGAATACAGGATCCGTCATCGTCACCGGCTTGTGCTTCCGAGCGTAAACCAACGGCAGCCCCATCGCGTAGGCCGTTGCCATAGCGGGGATGATTCCGGAGACCTCTGCGGTCAGGATCCGTGTGGGATGACCATCTGCAAAACTGCGTGCAAACTCAGCGCCGGCCTCCAACATCAACGTAGCATCGACCTGATGATTGATCACACTGTCGATCTTGAGAATACCATGCCCAAGGTTCCGCCCCTCTTGACGGATTCTACGCTTCAAACTGTCCATATACCGGTCCCCTCCTGGCTAGGAATTCAGATTCTATGATAGCACAGATCGGCAATAGAGCACGACGCCGAAGCACTTGGAGCAGCATCTTCTGAACATGTCAAGTAAGCAGTGGGTGGCATGCAAAGAGAACAGCGCTCTAGACAGAAGAAGCGCCGCGAGAGAATTAGAGAAGTGTCTGAGAACGATGCGTGCGTGACCACCGGCCACAACCGATCACAGTCAACCTGGTCGACGAAACTGCGACGTCTAGCGTCATCATCTACTACGACTTGGACAGCGCAATAAGTTGTGGACTCGCTATTAGGCTGCGGAACGACGTCCAAGGGGTGCGC
>JAGHDT010000424.1 GCA_021159805.1 Anaerolineae bacterium | reverse complement strand
CCTACCCCAACATCAGGCTGATCGTGGCCCACATCGGTCGCGCCTATTGCCGGGTGGATGTCGGTGAGGCCTTTGACGTGTTGGGTCAGACAGCCCATATGCGCTTTGACTTCTGCGCCAACACCAACTCGTGGGTGATGGCGCAACTGATCCGCACCGTGGGCCCACAGCGCATCCTCTTCGGCAGCGACCTGCCCATCCTGCGCATGCGGATGCGCCGCATCTGCGAGGGCGGCACCTACATCAACCTGGTCCCCCCCGGCCTCTATGGTGACGTCAGCGGGGACGCCCATATGCGCGAGGTCAGCCAGGATGAAGGCCAGCGCCTCTCATTCTTCCTCTATGAGGAAATCCTGGCGTTCCGAGAAGCCGCGGAGGCAACGGACTTGACCGCCGCCGAGGTAGCAGATATCTTCTACAACAACGCCGCGCATCTGTTCGGTATCGTTTAGGGCCACGGCAGAGGAGCTCTTGGATTCGCTGATTCTTCATTCTCCATTCTTCCGGGCGTCCGGGTTAGCTTAGGGTCACAACAGAAGGAAACCTATGGAAAGCAAACAACCACAACTGAAGATGATCTGGTCGGAAGCACTTCTGACTTCGCCGCCCGAGCCCAAGCTCCAACCCGGCTATGCTTTGCGCATCTTTGATCCTGCGCAGGACTTGGAGGACTACCTCTCTCTGGTTCACGAGGCAGGCTTCACCGACTTCGGCCAACCGAGAGTCGAGCGCTGCCTCAACCGCGTCCTGCCAAACGGCTTCTTCGTGGTTGCCTACGAACCCACCGGGGAGCTTGTCGCGACGGCGATGGCCACCCACAACCCAACGACGTTCCACCCCTATGGCGGCGAACTGGGATGGGTAGCCGGGCGCCCGGCACACGCCGGCAAGGGCCTTGGGACGGCGGTCTGTGCGGCGGTCGTGAAGCGTTTCCTCTCCGCCGGCTACGAACGTATCCACCTGCTGACCGACGATTGGCGCCTGCCTGCGCTGAAGATCTACCTGAAACTGGGCTTCGTCCCCTTCCTATTCGAACCAGGCCTGGAAGCGCGTTGGGAGGCCATCTGCGAGAAGCTCGCGTGGCCCTTCACACCCGCTGTGTGGCCTGGCACGATAGACAACTAAGCCGGCGGGGAATCCAACAATGACAGCAGGAAGAGAACTCCTCCTCGGACTGGACGTAGGGACGACCGCGACAAAAGCTATCGCCTTCGATCTATGGGGTCAGGCCGCCGCTGCCGCTACCCAGGCCTACGAGTTGATCACGCCCAGACCCAGATGGGTGGAGCAAGACCCCGAGGACCTGTGGTCGGCAGTCGTCCGAACCGTGCGGGACGTTCAAGCACAACTCGATCCCGAGGACCGGATTATCGCACTCAGCCAGGCTTCTCAAGGTGGCACGACCATCCCGGTGGATGCGACAGGCGCTCCAACCCACAATGCGATCAGTTGGATGGACCAACGCGGCAGCGAGATGTCCGAGCGCGCCCGAGCCGAGATCGGGGCGGACACCATCCGCACCACTACCGGCTGGCCCTTGGGGAACACGCTGCCCCTCCAGCACATCGCCTGGCTCCGAGAACATCGTCCCGCCGTCTTTGCGCAGACAGATAAGTTCTTGTTCGTCAACGACTTCATCACGCAACGACTGACCGGGAAGAGAGTGATGAATCCGTCGGATGGGACGATGACCCAACTCCTCGACATTGCGACAGCGGCCTGGGATCGCCCGTTGCTGGCGTTCGTGGGAATCACGCGGGATCAGGTGTCCGAACTCCTGCCCTCCGGGCACGCGATCAGTACGCTGACGGTAGAAGCAAGCGAGGTGCTCGGTCTCTCCCGCGACGTGCTCGTGGTCAACGGCGCCCACGACCAGTACTGCGCCGCGGTGGGCACCGGTGTGACGCAAACTGGTGAGGTGCTGCTCTCCTGCGGCACAGCCTGGGTTTTGCTCGCTGTGCCGGACAGCCTTCAGGCCGGACGCGACAGCGGCATGGCCCTCAGCTGCCACGCGGTGCCGGGGCGCTGGGGCGGCATCCGCTCGCTGGGCGGCATTGGGACTTCGTTGGAGTGGCTGCTCAGCCAGCTCTGGCGCCAGGACAGCGCGCGTGCACGCGAGGGAAACCGAGCACACCTCTATGCCACATTGAACGAAGGTGCAGCGCGGGTGCCCCCGGGTGCCAATGGATTGCTCTTCGTCCCGCTATCCGGCGGCCACGTCGGCGCCAGAACAAGTGGCGGCTTTCTAAACCTGATGCTCTCCCATGCACGGGAGGATATGGCCCGCGCGGTTATGGAGGGCATCACCTATGAGCTGAGGTGGACCATTGAGGAAATCCAGGGAACTGGCGTCGCAGTCGAACAGCTCACCATGGTGGGTGGGGCCGCACAAAGCCCCATCTGGCCCCAGATCGTCGCGGACGTCACGGGGGTTCCGGTGACCGTGCCCGCAGAGAGCCAGGCTGCCGCCCTGGGCGCCGCAATCCTGGCGGGGGTGGGCGCCGGATGTTTCCCCAACGCTGAAGCCGGATTCTCCGCCTTCAAAGGCGCCGCCGGGGGCGCAGCATCCAACCTAGCACCGGATTCGGACACGCACGCGATCTACGATCGGCAGTTCGCCGACTATCGGCGTATCTACCGCACGACGTTTGTTCCCTCACGCTAGAGCACAGGAGGATTGAAATGCAGAAAGCCAAGGTTGGCCTGCTGGGCCTTATGTTTGACCTCTATGATGTCCTTCCGGACCTGAAACCGAAGATGGCAACGTTCGCGCGCGAGCTGGTCACATCACTCGCGCCCTTTGCCGACGTCGACTTCCCCGGTGTGTGCAACACACGCGAACAGGTCGATCGGGCCGTTGCGGCCTTTGAAGCCGGCGACAAGGAGCTGATCCTGGTGGTTTTGCTCACCTACGCGCCTAGCCACATCGCGCTGCCCGCGCTGTTGCGCACCCGCCTGCCCGTCGTGATCTTCAATACCCAGCGACTGCCCGGCATCACCGCCAACGTCACAGCACAGCAGACAACGGAGAACCACGGTATGCACGGCGTCCAGGACCTCGTCAACGTGCTACTGCGCGCCGGGCAGGAGATCCATCTGGTCACAGGCCACTATCAGAACCAAGTGACGCTCGAGGCCGTTGGCGAGTGGTGCCAGGCTGCACACGCCGAGCGCTTCATCCGCCGGATGCGGATCGGGCTTCTGGGATATCCTATGGAGGGTATGGGCGACTTCAGCATCGACCAGACCGCGCTGCTTGCCCAGGTTGGACCGCAAGTGCACCACCTGGCTATGAAAGAGGTTGCCGAGCGCGCCAAGAGCGCCCCGGCCGATCGCATCGCGGACCAGATGGCAGCGGACCACGGGCACTTCCAGATCGAGAGCGGCATCAGCGAAGCGGAACACGAGGCCAACTCCCGATTGGAGTG